>JAKFEP010000153.1:0-21907 GCA_036675645.1 Methylotenera sp.
GCCAATGGCATGCTTATTTACCTTTTTAACGGCCTTAATCGCCTCGCGCAAGTTGCGCACATCGTTTAACGCATCAAACACACGGAAAACATCCACACCGTTATCGGCAGATTTCTGTACAAACGCATGCACAACGTCATCTGAGTAATGACGGTAACCCAGCAAGTTCTGCCCGCGTAATAACATATTAATTTGGCTGTTAGGGAGTGCTTTGCGCAGTTTAGTCAAACGCTCCCAAGGGTCTTCTTTTAAGAACCTAACACAAGCATCAAAGGTGGCGCCGCCCCAGGCCTCTATTGACCAAAACCCAATATCATCAAGTTTGGCGCAGATGGGCAACATATCTTCGGTGCGCAACCTCGTTGCTATCAACGATTGATGTCCGTCGCGTAAAACCAGTTCTGTAACGTGTATTTTGCTCATAATTTTATTTCTTTATGAAAATTGCTGGGTGTTAAATGCTGAATGTGAAATAGCATGCTAAATACCTTCATGGGCTGCAATCGCTGCCGAAATAGCAGCTGCAATCAATTCAGGCGGTAGCTCTGTTGCATAGTTGGTCAGCTCTGGATGACTCTCGACAAAGCTGGTATTAAAGTTGGCGGCTTTAAAATCAGGATGCTTCATAATTTCTTCATAATAAGGGATGGTCGTTTTAACGCCATACACCACCATGTCGCCTAGCGCACGGCGACCTCGTTCAACGACGCCTTCCCAATCTAGCGCCCATACCGTGAGCTTGGCACACATGGAGTCATAATAAGGCGGAATCACATAGCCCGAATAAATGGCAGCGTCCATACGTACGCCCGGACCACCAGGAGAATAATAGCGGGTGATTTTGCCAAAGCTGGGCAAAAAGTCATTTTTAGGGTCTTCCGCATTGATGCGGTATTCCATGGCAAAACCACGAAAAGTGATTTCACTTTGCTTGTACTGCAACGGCAGACCATAGGCAATGCGAATTTGCTGTTGTACGATATCCACGCCGGTAATAGTCTCGGTTACAGTGTGCTCTACCTGTAAACGGGTGTTCATTTCCATAAAGTAGAAAGTATTGTTTGAATCGAGTAAGAACTCAACCGTACCCGCGTTTTCGTAGCCAACTGCTTTTGCTGCCTTGACGGCTAAGCCACCAATATAATCACGCTGCGCCTGGCTTAACTGAGGGGAGGGGGCAATTTCGATGAGTTTTTGATTGCGGCGCTGGATTGAGCAATCGCGCTCAAACAGGTGAATTACGTTGCCTTGGCTATCTGCCATCACTTGTACTTCAATATGACGTGGCGAGACAACACATTTTTCTAAAAATACTTCGGGTTTGCCAAAAGCCTTGCTGGCTTCAGAAATGACACGGTCATAGTTACCTAATAACTCTTTTTCGGAGTCACAACGACGAATACCACGTCCGCCGCCACCGTTAGTTGCTTTCAGCATAACGGGGTAGCCGATTTTATTGGCTAAAGCAACGGCTTCATTCAGGTTAGCTAAGTTGCCATCACTACCAGGTGTGCAAGGGATGCCCGCGCTAGTCATCGCCTTGCGTGCTTGAATTTTATCGCCCATTTGGCGGATAACCGCTGCGCTGGGTCCGATAAACTTGATACCACGACGCGCACAGATTTCAGCTAGCTCAGGATTTTCTGATAAAAAGCCATAGCCTGGATGCAGTGCATCGCAACCAGCGGCGACGGCTACGTTGACGATATTGTGTGCATTTAAATAACCCGCAACCGGGTCAGCACCCAAATTATAGGCCTCATCCGCTTTTTTGACGTGCAGTGCATGACGATCTGCATCGGCATAAATCGCAACAGACTTAATGCCCATTTCAGAGCAAGCGCGTACAATACGCACAGCAATTTCACCCCGATTAGCCACTAGAATTTTTTTAAACACGACATTAGCCTTAAAATTACAACGTCTTGAAATAATAACTTAAGAAACGCGAGAGCCTTGGCCCACAAACCGCTAGAGTATAACACGCATGGGCACTGTAAGGGATATGATGTCTGCTAAAAACCCCTTAAAAAAACGTTGGATTGATAGAAAATGACACAAAAATCTTTGATTATTAACAACTTAGAATTCGCAAAAAGCCAACTTAAGTTGAGTGATTATTTGGTGATTGCAGAACTACCGCGCCTAGCAGAAACTCTGGCAAATAAAGACAAATCATCAGTTCAGTTTGAATTGTTGGGCACAGGCAAGCAGTTTCGCCAGCCTAGCCTGCATTTAACTATCAAAGCCAACTTGGTCGTTACTTGTCAGCGCTGCTTAGATGAAATGACGGTAGATTTAAATTTAAGCTTCGATTATCTGATTAGCAACACTGAAATAAGTGAAGCTGAAGAAGATGATGAGATTGACTGGCTGCAAGCTGCCCATGAAATGGATGTGGGTGAGTTAATAGAGGATGAGTTGCTAATGGCTTTGCCTATTGCACCCACTCATGCGCATGATTGCAGCAAGCTCAGCACCCAGAGTGGTGATAAGCTCAACCCATTTGCGGCACTAAAAGGCTTAATAAAATGAGTTTGGCTTCATAATTACGCAGGTTTTAATAATAATTGCTAAGTTATTGATTTACATTATTCGGCAATTCTATTAAAATGCGCGCTTAATTTTAGTTGTAGCATTTTTTGGCTACACCGTTTTAGCAAAATTTTGGAGTATTTACATGGCAGTTCAACAAAACAAAAAGTCACCTTCTAAACGCGGCATGCACCGTTCACATGACTTTTTAGTCAATCCGCCTTTGGCAGTAGAGCCTACAACTGGCGAAACACATTTGCGTCACCATATTAGCCCCAGCGGTTATTACCGTGGCCGCAAAGTTGTTGCGACAAAAGGCGAGTAATTAATTTTTGTTGGTGCTTGAATGTACGCCGCGCCTCGCGCGGCGTTTGCACGTCTAAATACACACATATCTCATGAATAACTGCTTTTTAATGTCTATGTCAGTGGCAACTGCAAACAGTTTCACATTGACATTTAGGGCATAAAAACATCTAATTAGCCAGATGGATATTACAATCGCAATTGACGCAATGGGCGGGGATCACGGCCCACATGTCACCGTTCCTGCCGCGTTAGCAGCACTTAAAGCCGACAATCAACTTAACATCGTTTTGGTCGGTCTAGAAGATGCAATTCAGGCTGAGTTGAAAGCCCGCAGAGCTACCACCAGCCCGCGTTTACGTATTCATCATGCCGCTGAAGTCGTGTTGATGGATGAATCGCCACAAAGTGCGCTAAAAAATAAAAAAAATTCCAGCATGCGCGTGAGTATCAACCTAGTCAAATCTGGCGAGGCAAATGCTTGTGTCAGTGCAGGCAACACCGGTGCATTGATGGCAACCGCACGCTTTGTGCTAAAAACTTTACCGGGCATTGATCGACCAGCCATTGCCTCTGCATTACCATCTGAAAAAGGCAATACCTATATGCTGGATCTTGGTGCAAATGCGGATTGCACCGCCGAACATTTATTGCAATTTGCAGTGATGGGTGCCATGCTAGTGAGCTGCGTAGAACATAAGCCCAATCCTACTGTAGGCCTGCTGAACATTGGCTCTGAGGACATTAAAGGCAATGAAGTGGTGAAGCAAGCCGCCGAATTGCTGCGTGCTAGCCATCTCAATTTTTATGGCAACGTAGAAGGTGATGATATTTTCAAAGGCACTACGGATTTAGTAGTATGCGATGGGTTTGTGGGCAATGTTTCACTCAAGACCACCGAAGGTTTGGCGCACATGATGGGCAAGTTTTTAACGCAAGAATTTAAACGTAACTGGCTGACTAAAATCATGGCGCTAGGTGCTATGCCGGTGCTTAAAGCGTTTAAAAAGCGTTTAGATCCTCGCCTTTACAATGGTGCTAGTTTTTTGGGCTTGCGTGGCATTGTAGTTAAAAGTCACGGCGGGGCAGATCATATCGCCTTTTTGCATGCCATTCAGGTGGCGATTGAAGAGGCGCGTAGTGGCGTGCTCAATCGCATTACGCAACAGCTAGAGATTGAGCATTTACAGCCAGTGGCGGTAAATGTGTTGGAAGAGGTTGCTTAATGCCAAATCAAGTAACAAGTAAGATTTACTCAAAAATAGCGGGTACAGGCAGCTATTTGCCGGAAAAAATCCTCACTAATAAAGATTTAGAAACCATGGTGGATACCACCGATGAATGGATTTTTACACGGACTGGCATCCGCGAGCGCCATCTTGCCGCAGAAGGTGAATTCACCAGTGATTTGGCCTACGAAGCTGCTAAAAATGCCATTACCAGTGCAGGCATCACGGTAGACGAGATTGATTTGATTATCGTGGCGACGACCACGCCCGACAAAGTGTTCCCCAGCGTAGCGACTATGCTGCAACGTAAGTTAGGCATTGCAGGTTGCCCGGCATTTGATGTGCAAGCGGTGTGTAGCGGTTTTGTCTATGCATTGGCGACAGCCGATAACTTCATTAAGGCTGGTGCCGCCAAATGTGCGCTGGTGATAGGTGCAGAGACATTCTCACGTATTGTCGATTATACCGATAGAAGCAACTGTATTCTTTGGGGCGATGGCGCAGGGGCTGTTATTTTACAAGCCTCTTTGGAGCAAGGTATCATTTCAACGCACTTACATGCTGATGGCAATTATGAACATATGCTGCATGTGCCGCGCAGCGAAACAGGGTGTGACACGATAACGATGGAAGGCAATGCGGTATTTAAAATGGCGGTGAATACGCTAGACCAAATTGTCGATGAGACACTCGCTGCAAATGGCATGCAAAAAAGTGACATTGATTGGCTAGTGCCACATCAGGCTAACATTCGTATTTTGCAAGCCACCGCTAAAAAGCTTGATATGAGCATGGATAAAGTGGTTGTCACCGTGGATAAACATGGTAACACTTCGGCAGCATCTATCCCGTTAGCGCTGGATGTTGCGGTGCGCGATGGCCGCATCAAGCAAGGTGATGTGATCCTGATGGAAGCATTTGGTGGCGGCTTTACCTGGGGCAGCGCCCTAATCAAGTATTAGTGTAGTGCTTTAATTAAGTATTAAATAGGTTTTAATGACATGAGTAAATTTGCATTTTTCTTTCCGGGCCAAGGTTCACAATCAGTTGGCATGATGGCCGGCTTTATGAGCGAAACTGGCGAAAACGCCGTCATTAAACAAACCTTTGTTGAAGCCTCTGATATTTTAAAAACCGATTTTTGGGCGATGGCGACTGAGTCGAACGAGCTGCTGAACCAAACGCAACACACACAACCTTTGATGCTGACTGCAGGAATCGCCACTTACCGTGCTTACATTCAAGCGGGTGGTCTGCAGGCTAATATTCATGCGGGTCATAGCCTGGGTGAATATACGGCATTAGTGGCCGCGAATGCGTTAAGTTTTGCAGATGCGTTGCCATTGGTAAAATATCGTGCCGAAGTAATGCAATCTGCAGTGCCAGAAGGCATTGGCGCCATGGCGGCCATATTAGGGTTGGATGACGATATTGTGCGTGCAGTGTGCGCCGAAGCGGCACAAAACGAAGTGTGCGAGGCTGTCAACTTGAACTCACCTGGCCAAGTAGTCATAGCGGGTAATAAAGCTGCGGTGGAGCGGGGTATGGAGATTGCCAAGGCGAAGGGCGCCAAGCGTGCTTTGCCACTGCCCGTGAGCGTGCCTTCGCATTGTGCTTTGATGAAGCCAGCGGCAGATAAGCTGGCAGAATACTTAAAAACGGTCACCATCAGCTCACCACAAATTCCTGTGATTCATAATGCAGATGTGGTCTCATACAGCGAGTCAGGCAAAATTAAAGACGCATTGGTGCGCCAATTGTATTCACCTGTGCGCTGGGTAGAAACAGTGCAGGCAATTCATATACAAGGCATCACAAACGCGGCAGAATGCGGCCCAGGCAAAGTATTAGCCGGTTTAACGAAGAGAATCGTAGCAGAGTTTTCATGTGTAGCATTCACTAGCAACGAAACGGTTTTAGATTTTATTCAAAATAATAGTTAACAATTAATTATAAATATATCAAATAGTTAAAAGGTTTATTTTATGTCCAATCTCACTAGTCAGATCGCTTTAGTCACAGGTGCTAGCCGCGGTATCGGAGCGGCCATTGCGCTAGAGTTAGGTAAGCAGGGCGCAATCGTCATCGGCACTGCTACTTCAACAGGCGGTGCAAACAATATCAACGCCAGTTTAAAAGCAGCAGGCATTGCCGGTATGGGTATCGCGCTAGATGTGAATGATGTCGCACAAATTGAAGCGGTTTTAGCAGAAATCGCCAGCAAATTTGGCGAAGTGACTATTTTAGTGAATAACGCTGGTATTACACGCGATACTTTGTTGATGCGCATGAAAGCTGAAGATTGGGATGCGGTCATCTCAACCAATTTAACTTCGGTTTACAGGATGAGCCAAGCTGTATTACGCCCAATGATGAAAGCACGCACAGGCCGCATTATTAGTATTTCTAGCGTGGTTGGCCATATGGGCAATGCTGGCCAAACCAATTACGCTGCGGCCAAAGCTGGCATGGCAGGTTTTACAAAGTCGCTGGCAGCAGAAGTGGGTAGTCGTAACATTACCGTGAATTGTGTGGCGCCCGGCTTTATTGATACCGACATGACGGCTGAGTTGCCAGAGGCGATCAAGACTAAAATGCTGGAGAATGTACCGCTTGGCAGGCTGGGCAATCCGAATGAAATTGCAGCAACCGTGGCTTTTCTGGCCAGCCCCAGCGCGGCTTATATCACTGGCGAGACGATACATGTGAATGGCGGCATGTACTGCGCTTAACATTTAAAGCTTAAACATTTTAGATTTTTTATAAGTATTTTTGTAACAACTTTTGTATTTGGGCATAGTTTTGCTAGAATACGCACTTAGCTGAAAGAGCTATTTTTAATTAAAGGGGTAAATAGATGTCTGACATCGAACAACGTGTTAAAAAAATTGTGGCTGAACAATTAGGCGCAAATGAGGCGGATGTTAAAAATGCATCGTCATTTGTTGATGATTTAGGCGCAGACTCACTCGACACTGTAGAGTTGGTGATGGCGCTTGAGGAAGAGTTTGACTGCGAGATTCCAGATGAAGAAGCAGAAAAAATCACCACCGTGCAATTAGCCATTGATTACATTAATACTAACCTTAAATAAATTCATTCCTCAGCCCTCACTAGAGGGCTGAATTCTCTTGTCTCGTTCTCATATATAGCCCATAAAATGACCGCTAAACGCAGAGTTGTAATTACAGGCTTGGGCGTGGTGTCGCCAGTTGGTATAGGCACCCAAAACGCCTGGGCAAACCTCATCAAAGGCCAGTCTGGCATCACCCGTATCACCAAATTTGATCCTAGCGCTTTTTCTAGTCAAATTGCGGGTGAGGTAAAAGACTTTAATGTAGAAGACTTTATGTCTGCAAAAGATGCCCGGCGCATGGATACTTTCATTCAATATGGCTTGGCAGCTGGCATTGAGGCATTTAAAGACTCTGGTATAGAAGTAACTGAGCAAAATGCAGAGCGTATCGGCGTTTCGATTGGCTCTGGTATCGGAGGCTTGGGGTTGATTGAATCCACTAACGACAACTATGATGATGGCGGCCCACGTAAAATTTCACCATTTTTCATCCCAGGCACCATCATTAATATGATTTCGGGCAATTTAAGCATTATGTTTGGCTTAAAAGGCCCAAATGTGGCAATTGTCACCGCCTGCACCACCGGCACACACAGCATTGGTGATGCGGCGCGCATGATTGAATATGGTGATGCCGATGTAATGGTCGCGGGAGGTGCTGAAGCGGCAATTACCGAGCTTTCTGTTGGCGGCTTTGCATCTGCACGCGCATTATCAAACCGCAATGATGACCCTGCAACCGCTAGCCGCCCATGGGATAAAGACCGTGATGGCTTTGTGATAGGTGAGGGCGCAGGCGTATTGGTGTTAGAGGAATATGAGCACGCAAAAGCACGCGGCGCACGCATCTATGCTGAGCTGTCAGGCTATGGCATGAGTGCGGATGCTTATCATATGACGGCACCGAATATGGACGGCCCACGTCGCTCTATGGTTAATGCACTTAAAAATGCAGGTATTAATCCGAGCGATGTACAGTTTATGAACGCGCACGGGACTTCGACTCCTTTGGGTGACGCCAACGAGACGAACGCTATTAAAGCCACGTTTGGCGACCACGCTTATAAATTGGTAGTGAATTCAACGAAATCAATGACCGGCCACTTATTAGGTGGTGCAGGCGGATTAGAGTCGGTATTTACTGTGCTATCTATTTATAATCAAATCTCCCCCCCAACAATCAACATTTTCAACCAAGACCCAGAATGTGATTTGGATTACTGTGCCAACACCGCACGTGACCTAAAAATCAACTATGCGCTAAAGAATAACTTTGGTTTCGGTGGAACAAATGGAAGCTTGGTATTTAAAAAGATATAAGTTTTCAAGAACAGTCATTCGCTATCTCATAAGCCTGCTTTTCGCAGGCTTTTTTATTGCCGAAATCATGGCTGCTGGCTTTTTAAAACGCGTGGCCTATGGTTTAATGCTAGCTCATGGCGCATACGCATTTATATCTTGTAAACGGCAGCTTTAACCAGGCTATCTCGCCGTTCGATCGTGGCTTTGCTTATGGCGATGGTGTATTTCGTACCATTAAGATGGTGGGCGGTTTGCCGCAGCATTGGCCGCAACATTACCAAAAACTGGTGGCCGATTGCGCCGCAATTAATATTGTATGTCCTAGTGCTGAATTGTTGATGAGCGATTTATCACAACTATTTTTAGCTGACTCTGAAACTGAATACCATCCGACAGTAGCTAAAATCATCATCACCCGTGGTGAGGGAAATCGCGGCTATACACCGCCCGCCATTACAGCGCCGATGCGCGTTGTATTGAAATCCGACATGCCGGATTACCCGGAAAGCAGATTTAGCGAAGGCGTTGCTTTAACGGTGTGCGAAACGCGTTTGGCGGCGCAACCTAAATTAGCAGGCATCAAACACCTCAACCGTCTGGAAAACGTATTAGCGCGTATGGAGTGGCACAATCCTGACATCGCTGAAGGAGTAATGCTAGATATGCATGACAACGTAATTGAGTGTACAGCAGCCAATATTTTTGCGCGTTTTGGTGATGCGTTAATAACACCAGATTTGCAGCAATGCGGTGTTGCTGGTATTACGCGTCAACGTATTATTGAGCTTGCACCAACACTTTCATTAAAACCCGCAGTGGAAACATTTAATTTAGAAAAGTTGTACCAGGCAGACGAAGTGGTGATTTGCAACAGCCTCTACGGCGCATGGCAAGTAAAAGCTGTGCAGGCCACCGATACTCAACAAAGTATTAAAACAGGCGATCTATCGGCCAATATCCGCGCGGCTCTTAGGGCATTGTAAACATGTTACGGCTAATTAAATATGCGTTGTTAACAGGCTTTATCGCATTGATAGGCTTAGGCGCATTACTCTATATCTATGCTAAAACTCCGCTCAATTTAAGCCCACAAGCGCAAGAAATCACCATTCAACCAAATAGCAGCTTAACAAGCATTGCCAACCAACTCGTTCAACAGCACGTCATTTCTAATGCTTTACCCTTTATCATTTTGGCGCGTGTGCTCGGCAAAGCGTCTTATTTACAGGCCGGAGACTACACCCTAAACAAGAATGTTTCACCTTACCAATTGATGCTTTCGTTAAATCATGGAAAATCGACACAAGGCAGCATTGTTTTTATTGAAGGTAAAACGTTTAAGCAAATGCGCATCAAGCTGGCTAACAACGATGCCGTTAAGAGCACGATTCAAGAGCTGACTGATGCTGAGATCATGCATATGATCGGTAATAGTGAACCGCACGCTGAAGGCCTGTTTTTCCCTGATACTTTCTACTTTGATCGCAATACCGCAGACACTGTATTGCTTAAGCGCGCTTACGATAGCATGCAGGCCAAGCTTAAAGTGGCTTGGGAGAATCGTGCACCAAACCTGCCTTACAAAAACAGTTATGAGGCCTTAATTATGGCGTCGATTATCGAAAAAGAAACAGGCAAAGCAAGTGAGCGCCCAATGATTGCAGGCGTATTTATAAACCGCTTGCGTATCGGCATGCGACTGCAAACTGACCCAACGGTGATTTATGGCATGGGCGACAGCTATAACGGCAATATCCGTCGCAAAGATTTACTCACCGAAACACCCTACAACACTTATACACGCGCAGGCTTGCCACCAACGCCCATCGCCATGCCCGGTTTGGCTGCTATCGAAGCAGCATTGCACCCAGAAAAAACCAAAGCGTTGTATTTTGTCGGTAAAGGCGATGGCAGCCATGTTTTTAGCAACTCATTAATAGAGCATAACCGTGCTGTGGCAAAATATCAGCTTAAAATAACAAAATAAATGGGGCTTAATTTAATGGAAAACTCAGTTTTGAAAGAAACCCCGGGTAATGGTAACAACCTCTAAAAAACGCGGTAAATTTATCACGCTAGAAGGCATGGATGGTGCGGGGAAAAGTACGCATATTCCTACTATTCTTGCTGCGCTCAAAGCACGTGGCATTGAGGTTGTCTCTACACGGGAGCCAGGCGGGACAAGGCTAGGCGAGCAGTTACGCGCTTTGTTATTACATGATGCGATGCATGTGGAAACCGAAACCCTGTTGATGTTTGCGGCACGACGTGAACACATTGACGCGGTAATCATGCCCGCTTTAAAGCGAGGCGCTTATGTGCTATCTGATCGTTTTACAGATGCAACTTTTGCTTACCAGTGTGGTGCTAAAGGTGTTCCAGCCAACAAGATTAAGCAATTGGAGAAGTGGGTACAAGGCAAACTGCAGCCAGATTTGACGCTACTTTTTGATGTGCCGGTAGAAATTAGCATGAAAAGACTGGCAAGCGCACGCGAACCTGATAAATTTGAACGTGAGAACGCACAATTTTTTGAGAAATTACGTTCGGCTTATTTAATACGTGCAGAAGAAAATCCAGGGCGTTTCCGTATTGTGAATGCGAATCAAGCCTTAGATAAAGTTAAAGTATTAGTTGAAAATATAATTTCAACTATATGATATATATCGTAATTTAAATGTATTCTTGGCAAAAAAAACAGTGGCAACATATTATGCAGCAGGGGGCAAAAATGCCGCATGCTATGTTGCTTCGGGGTCGTAGTGGCACTGGTAAGCAGGGCTTTGCACTCGATGTGGCTAAAGCCATTTTGTGCCAGCAAGCGAGTGGTCAACAGCAAGCTTGTAATAATTGTCAAAGCTGCAGTTGGTTTGCTGAAGGCACGCACCCGGATTTTATGCTGATTGGCCCAGAAGACAGTGATGACGCAGAAGAAGTAATCAAGAAAAAAACCGCTAAAAAAACCCAAATCGCAGTAGCTAAAATTCGCCAACTGCTTGATTACTTAACGCTTTCTAGCCATCAAGTCAATGGGCACCGCGTCATTATCATTTCACCTGCCGACATGCTTAACAGCGCATCGGCCAATGCATTGCTAAAAGTGCTAGAAGAGCCGCCTGCAAAAACTTTGTTTTTATTGGTATCTAGCCAGCCGCAGCGTTTACTAGCCACCATTACCAGCCGCTGCCAGGCCATTGATATGCCGCTACCAAGCAGAGAAGATGCACTTGCTTGGTTAACCGCGCAGCAAATAAACAATGCAGGGAATGTCTTGGATTTGGCTGGTGGTGCGCCATTGTTGGCATTGCAGATTGCGGAAGAAGGCGAATCAAGCGCAGTCTTGCTTAAAAATCTTGCGCTTGGAGAAAGATTAGATCCTTTTGCTTGCGCGCCCTTGTTTTTAAGTTTGGGTATGGAGCGTGCCATCGAAACGCTGCAAAAATGGGTGTTTGATATACAAGCTTATAAGCTGGCACAGGTGCTGCGTTATCACGTCCAGCAGATAAACACTTTGCAAGCATTGGCTAAAAGCGTAAACTTGCGCTTATTATTAGGGTTCCAAGATAAGTTGCAGGAAGCAAAAAAAACGGCGAATCATCCACTGAGCAACGAGGCGCAATTAGAAAGTTTGTTATTGCAATACGTGCAGTTATTTAAAGCCATCTAGCCCAATTAAGACATGTAATTTAAAAGATTTCATAGCCACTTATAGATACAGATTAAATAAGGCCATCAGCTCACATGAACATGCAAGTCAATACAGACCAAATTAAAGACGCAAGCAATAAGCCTGGCGTGCTTTCTCTAGCTATTAAAGAAAAGTCTGCGCTGTACGCTGCATATATGCCTTATGTTAAAGGTGGCGGCTTGTTTATTCCCACCAATAAAAACTTTAAAATTGGTGAAGAAGTATTCATGTTGCTTAGTTTGGTGGATGACCCAATGAAGCTGAAAGTAGTGGGTAAGGTGATTTGGATTATGCCTTCGCCTCAGGCCAATCGTCCACAAGGCATTGGCGTGCAATTTAGTGAAAAAGACGGTGGCATAGAAGTTAAAAACAAGATCGAATCCTTATTGGGTGGAGCTTTAAAAACCAATCGCGCAACGCATACCATGTAAGCATGTATTAAAACTGCCCTGAGAGCCAATGTTAATCAGCCTTCCAGAGTATGTATTAATTACCACAAAAGTCAGAATATCATGTTAGTTGATTCACACTGCCACCTTAATTTTTCCGAGTTTACTGACAACATGCACGCAGTTCGTCAACTGATGCAACAATCAGAAGTTGGCCATGCCTTATGCGTCTCAGTTACGCTGGATAAATTCCCCGAGGTGCTCAGTTTAGCTGAGCAGTATGAAAACTTTTATGCCTCCGTCGGCGTGCACCCGGACTACGAAGATATAGAAGAGCCTAGCGTTGAAGCGCTTGTTAGCTTGGCGCAACACCCAAAAATAGTTGCAATTGGTGAAACAGGGTTGGATTATTTTCGTTTGACTGGTGATTTAGAATGGCAACGCCAACGCTTCCGCACACATATTCGTGCCGCTGTTTTAGCGGGAAAGCCTTTGATTATTCATACACGTAGTGCAGCGGAAGATACGTTGCGTATTATGAGAGAAGAGGACGCCAACAAAGTGGGCGGGGTGATGCACTGCTTTACCGAGAATTTAGAGGTTGCCCTGGCTGCAATTGAAATGGGCTTTTATATCTCTTTTTCGGGTATCGTCACTTTCAAAAATGCCACACAAATCAAAGAAGTAGCGCAAGCAATTCCATTAAATAAGATCTTAGTAGAAACCGATTCTCCCTATTTAGCGCCGGTGCCGTTTCGAGGCAAAACCAATCAGCCGGCCTATGTAAAATATGTAGCGCAAGAAGTTGCTAACTTACGTGGTATTAGCTTGGAGGAAGTAGTGGAAGCCACCACGCACAATTTTTTCAGCTTGTTCAAGCACGCTGTGCCAGTTCAACCAGCATTAGTTAAACCATTACCAGTTCAATAATGCAACTCACCATGCTAGGCGTAGGCTCCAGCGCAGGCACGCCAGTGGTAGGCTGTAGCTGTGCAACTTGTGTATCGACTAATCCGCGTAATAAGCGCACGCGCTGCTCTAGCTTAATTACGCTAGATTCAGGTGAAAATATACTCATCGATACTGGTCCAGATTTGCGTAACCAGGCTTTGCGTGAAAACATTAAGCGGGTTGATGCCGTGCTTTACACGCACACGCATGCCGATCATTTACATGGCATAGACGATTTGCGTGCATTCTGCCAAATTCAGCGCAGCCAAATTCCTTTGTATGCAAAAAATGAAGCAGTTTCGCATATCAGCCAAAAATTTGGTTATACGCTGCGTGAGCCATTAGCTAGTTATTGGGATCTGCCAGTTTTACGTATTGAACCTGTGTCCGCACCATTTAAATTATTTGGTGTGGATGTAACACCAATACCAGTACAGCATGGTAAAAGCCAAATTTTTGGTTACCGCGTTGGCAATATGGCGTATATGACGGACGTATCTCAAATTCCAGAGGCTTCGTTTGACCTGTTGCAGGGTTTAGATCTCTTATTGATAGATTGTCTGCGTGAAACCGCGCATCCAACACACATAAACATTGAACAAAGCCTTGCATACGTAGGTCGTATCAATTCAAAACAAAGCTATATGATTCATATGACACATGAATTAGAATACGCAACGCTAACAAATATACTGTTAAGCGCGCCACAAAAAAACGTATTTGTAGGGTTTGATGGCTTAAAATTAAACTTTAGTTGATAGTCGAATATAGGCCAGGTCAACAAAACGCGCCAGAACGCGTTAAATCAAGTAATTATTCATTTAATAGGTATAAGGATACAAAATGCTCAGCAATTTAGTTACCATCAAGAAAATTTTACTCGGAAGCGTTGTTTTGGGCATGCTTGCCACTAGCCAAACTTTTGCAGCAGGTAAAACCTACACCGAAGACGAATTCATTAATAATTTCAGCGGAAAATCCAAAAAAGTTATCTCTGAAAAATTAGGTAAGCCAGTAAAAACACAATTATCTGTTAAGCCAAGCAACGCGGCAGCGGTTACAGGTAAAAATTTAGATGATAAGAAAAACAAGCCAGTTAAGGTTGAGATGTGGTACTACCGCAATATTGTCAAATACGATCCAAAACGTACCTATAAAGAAACAGAACTGACTTTTGTAAACGACCGTGTCATGAATATTGCTTTTTTCAATAACAGGTAATTAATTGAAATAGTGAGTGCGCTAAATTCATTAAGTGCGCTATCGTACATACAAGGCTTTCTGTAGAGAATACTCTGAATATTGTTTAAACCCCTAAAGGAGTTATTCTCATGGAAAAATCCAATATTTGGAAAATTTTAGTATTATCTACTGTCGTTTTTTATGTTGGATGTCATGGAGCCAGAACTCATGGACCTGATACTGGAACAACAGGAAATCAATCTGAGGTTTCTGGCACAGGCGATGCTACCAGTGGTGCCGGGACAGGAACTGGTGCTACTGACCCAGAGAGCGCCGGTACAGGAGACGCTACTAGTGGCGCAGGGACAGGTACCGGTGGTACTGCAGAATAAAACTCTGTATGGATAAAATATAAAAACCCCGAATAGGGGTTTTTTATATTGGATTATGCTAAAGAGACGTTTAAATCAATCTCGTACTTCGTTAAACTAATCAACTCCTCAAGTGCTCCACCTATGTATTTGGTGAATATATCTATACTTACGTTAATCTAAGTTATTCGCGGCTCTATGATTATAAGGTTATTCCTATAAGAGTCCCACCGAACAGACACACTTATACGCATTAGATAATGATACTAATTCCGCCATGATTTGCATGGCTAAATTTGCATTTACGTGTTAAATCAATCAATTGCAAGAGAGGTTCTATGAGAAGGACGATCAGATTTATGGGCTATGCGGTAGCATTTGTGTTAGTAATGCCACAAATTATTACTGCGTTTAATGCTGGTAACATGAGTTTAACCTATGTTTTATGTGCAGCATTCATAGCTGTGGTAGAAGGCATAGTGGCTGTTTTGTGTATGTTTGTAAAAGGTGAAACGCTGAATGAACTAGATATAACACTTCCTGAAAAAGACATTAGGGAATTAATGAAGATGTAAAAAATATATTAGTAAAAAAAGCCAGTTAACTGGCTTTTTTATTGCGGTTTTTAAATAGCATATGTTTGTTTAAAAAACCACTGTAACTTTGGAAAGAGAGTGGTTAAGAGGCTACCCAAATAGGGTCCACACATTCAGTATAGATACATTTTCGAGCCCTCAAAAAAACTGTCTGTACGCAAACCTACATAGTGGTATCTCCTACATTGTTTTCAGCAGTAAGCTTCTTTAGTAAAACATTGTCCGGTTGCTTAATACGCTTCTGAATTTTCATTATGCTTTTTGCATTTAATAGTATCCAAATAATGAATATTCAACTACACACAATGAATTACTTATTAAGGAGCAGAGATGACAAACGATACATTCCCACGCAACGAAAACGATCAGGAGATTAATCTTCCCGGTCAGTCGAATGAGTATGACCCAAATAGACAATTACCGGATGAAGATTCCGACAGCCCGGAAAATCCAGTGGAACCCGATACTGATGAGACAGATCCAGTGGATGAGAAAAATCCATCTGAACTGGAAGAGGATTTAGTACCAGAACAACCAAACTCAGGTGAATCTAAATTAGATTATACAATTGACGAAAATGAAGCACCTGCCTACGACATTAATTCAAATATTGAGCAAAACCCAGGTAATCAAAAGGGTAAAGAGGGCGTAGAAAACTTGCCAAATAACGACGCATATAATCAAAATTTAGACGAATCAGGCACATAAAGCCAGCCTGATTTTATTAAAACAAAATATATTGGAGATGCAAAATGCTTAGTACAAATACAGTTTCAAGAACTAAAACATCCAGGGCTTCTGAAAAGAAAAATCCTCAAGATGCGACAATAATGTTAAAGGCAGACCATAAGTTAGTTGATGGTCTTTTTAAACAATTTGAAGCCACCAATTCTGATAAAAAGAAAAAAGATATCGTTGAAAATATCTGTAGAGAATTGACGATTCATGCGCAAGTTGAAGAAGAAATTTTTTATCCCGCAGTCCAAAAAGCGTTAAGTGACCATGAGCTGGTTCCAGAAGCTTATGTAGAACATGCCAGTTTAAAAATATTGATTGCTGACTTAAAAGGCCAGGAGCCCGACGGTGATATGTACGATGCTAAAGTAAAGGTGTTGAGCGAGTATGTAAAACACCATGTTAAGGAAGAAGAGAAGGAAATGTTTCCTGACGTTAAAGATACCAAATTAGACCTGGTGCAGTTGGGAGCATTAATGTCGCAACGTAAAACAGAACTTTTAGCGGCATACCAACGATAGACCTACATCAATCTAGGACATATGCCTATATAGAGAGATATGTAAATCCTTAAAATGGATTAATGATTAACATCAATACTGATGATAAATCATATTTTAAATTAATTGGAGAAGCAAAATGGATTCGAAAAAAGGTACTAAAGACAATGCTAAGAGCTCAAGTAAATCTGATGCTACAAAAAGCAATAAAGGTTCTAGCGCAAGTAAATCATCAAGCGACAAATCACAAAAGTCAAAATAGTGATGTTGTAAGAACTTTAATACAAGGAGCTTAGGCTCCTTTTTTTGTTTCGAATATCAAACCTATGTTTGAGAAAAAATAACTGTGCCCTTATCTCAAACGTTCGGCACAATGATTACTAAAGAATCACATGAAGGGCAGCTACTTAGCGGTTATTATTTGACCAATTTTCGCAAAACTGGGATTAACAATTACCTTTTTTATGTTGGCCAGGTGGACAGTGATGATCGTGGTGATGGCATGCAGAAAAGGCAAAAGCGCTTACAAATAATATTAAGACCGATAATTTTTTCATGATATGTGTTTATTAGCTTTCAATAGATATTTTATCAATCAAGATTATTTACTCCTGGGCATCTTGTCTGTGCGTTGGAGCACTTAAGAGGGTTAACGTTATTTATTGAAGAAGGAATAACACCGAGTAATCATATTACTTCGCATAATGTATAGAAGTGCTAGTAATTGGTGTGCTGAAAAGTATTGAATTAAATAAATTTATAACAATAAGCCGCTTTGCTGAGGCGCAGTAGTTTCCCCTAAGTATTTCTAAATTGATTAACGGTCAATTAGTTAATTCTTTATAAATTTGTCCCAAAGTCTGTTTGTTTACAGAGAGAGTGTAATTAGCAATTTCGTCCTCATCCTCATCATTTACACTTAGCCCTAGAATTGTTTCGAAATATTCTTTCACTTTATCTTCGTCATCCTGCGCGCCAAGAATCACATAGCATAAATAAAAAACGGTGACTGCTGCTGGGAAGGCTCCATCATCTATAGGGTCATACCCAAGTTCATCATCAACAACCCATTTTCTTGCAAACTTTGGAATAATTTCTTTGTACTTAGTTAACAGCTTTTCAATTTCACCAATTGACTTGATGCCTAAGTATGAAAGTTTCTGAACATGACTCGCTATTCTGTCATTACCTAAATTTTTATCTGTAATTTTTTCAATCGGAGTATTGGTTTCGTACCCAATTTGAACATCTATCTGCCCGACTAACGGATTATTAAAAATAAAAGATTTTAGAGAGACATCATTTATTTCGATTGAATCAGGATTTTTGATAATTGACTTACTTACATCTTGCTCATATTTCTGCAAGTCATTCCTAATGCCATTAAATTCTTCGTCAGCTAATTCTAATAGACCCGCTAATCTTGAAAATCTTCGTCTTATGGTACTCGGAACCCCAGCCTCTGTTTTATAGCCTAAGTCGTGCTCTATTTCTGCCCATGCATGCTGTAAAATTGTCCTGATTTGAATCTCAGCTTTTAAGCCGTCCCATTTCTTGTACTCGGTTAAGTTAATCCTTTTTTCCGTTAGTGAAATAATATAATGAAGGGAAAGATATCCAAATCTATCAGGCTCAAGGACTCTTCTCTTATCCACTGAATTCGCCTTGTCAATCAGAAATTCCTTTTCAATTGCAGCTGCAAGTTTATCTATATCATCAGCAAAAAACGCAGTGACTCTTACACCAATGATATCAGTAATGTCGTGTATGCATTTGTAATCACCGCTTCTTGGCTTAGATGATTTCAGTTCTATTTTGTTGGATAAGCTAGCCTTAGTTTTGACACGGCCACTAATGTTATGCAGTTCTATTGAGCTTTCTTTAGCTATCTGTCCAATGAGGGTTTGCAACATCTCACAAAATTCAGAATATTGATTATAATTTTTTTCATATTCCTCCAGTATTTCTTTTGCTACTTTCTTTGCCATAGGACCCTCTCTCGTGCGTACTTTACGTGTCCAGTTACACGTAAAGTATGCGAAATTTCTTTCGTATATTTCACGTTCGTTAAAACAACTAAAAACCTCTAAAACCCTTGCAAATATTGGCTTTCAGCCAATCTTAGCAACCAAAAAAACATGGTAAAGTAGGGCGAAAACTACTAAAAGTTATCCACAGCCCATCAAACCCGCATGTAATATAGCTTCCAGCGGTTTTAAGGGTAAATGCGGTCAACCCGTAAAAAATCCATTTTTCGTACTCTAGCACTATCGGAAAAAATTTCCTATTAAACGGTTATACCGAGTTCACGTAGAAACTTCTCAAACTCCGGCGGCTTTTCCTTTTGCAAGCCTAGCAACCTTTCAACATCCTGCGAAATATCATGGAGCAGGGCGGAGCCGCCCAACGGCAGGGTACCTGCGCGAAGCGTAGGGGAGCCGTTGCTAGCTGCTCCACGCTCAAGACTTAAATCTAATGCACTATGAAGGTTTTTAGATGCACGACGTTCTGCGAGCCAACGGCGAGCCATCCACAAGTAGTTTGAAAGGTATCTAAGCTCATGAGGTTTGAATCCACGATTTTCAGGTGACCACAAAGTGTCACCACGCACAAACCAATCTTTAAAAAACTCGTCATCGAATACATACCCTACTTTAATCTTTAAAACGCGGTAAGCAGTGTAGGGGATACGTGAACGCCCTTTTTCCCAGTTCTGTAATGTCTTATGTGTTACATCAAGTAGCTTGGAAGCCTCTAAAGTTGTCAGGAACGCTCTACGACGCATTAAATAGAAGTCATTAGGGTCTATATATCGACCTGGCGTTTTAATCGTTGCTGATTTACGGCTTTTAATGGATTTTCTAGCTGGATTCGGTTGGATAGTCATTGTGGGACCTCGAACGTCGAGATTGCACCCAGCACCCGAAGTTTTTGCTGGTCACTCAAATGAGCAAGGAATAAATCTAGAAGCTGATAGTGACGCTGGAGAAAATCGCCTGGCATCAGATCCGCGGCGGAGCCAAGGTCTGATGCCAGCGATGCTGCGATATTTAAAACTTGCTCTTGTGTAAGCGTAAATCTATGTAGTGCCTCGGAAGGCGATATTGCTGTGTGTGACATACTTGACTCCTTGGTCACACACCAAGTATACGACTACGTCACTTCGCATAATGTATATTATGTAAAATAGAATTTGGACTTAGATTATTAGTTGTAGCGCAAAATCGTAGATACATACTCGGTTTATAACATAACGTCCGTACGAAGCAATCACAAAGTTTAATATCTATTTACCCACCTATAATTTTGCATATATATAAAATTAGCCTTATAGTTACCTAAATAATTTATAACCCGAAAAAATTAGCGGGGAAAGTTGAAATAATAAGGGGAATTATATGGCTTTAGAAGCTGTACCAATCGTTATGGATGCAAACGCACTTACCACCATTATTAATAATATCCATTCTTTATATAACAATCTTGTAAATTACACGATAGCCGTAATTCTATTGGTTGGTGCAGGAATTCCCTCCCTTATAAGTTTCTTTCAAAATCGTGTATTTAGAAAAGAACAAACTGAATTAAAAAACCAAATAAGCTCTGAAATTGCCGACGGATTAAAAGAAGGAAAATCGCATTTAGACGAAATCATCAAGCAAGCTCTAGATGAAGAGATTGGTAAAATGAGGTTAGAGTTGAATGAAATAAAAACTACATTTGACAAAGAAATAGCATGCACCAAAGGTAATTCATATCATTTGCAGTCAAATCAAAACATAATTAAATTCCCTCCCTTATGTATTGAGGATTGTAAGTATGCTCTAGGGTTCTATATGGAAGGTGAAGATGAACGTAATGCCAGGTCAATACTTATAATACTAATGCAGGCATTGGAAAATTTAGACAAGGAAATGCTTGATGGTATAGTTGACGTCAAAGAAAGTATAGATGAAATAATAAAAATTCTGCAACAGAACAACACTAATGGCAGATATGAACATGATTTAGAACATATAAGAGAAGGGTTTAAGCAAGCTAAAAAAAGAGAGCAAAAACAAACTTAAGTTTCACTCCCTTACCCTATATAAATTCTGTTTTTATTAAATCTATACTTACCAATTAAAATTCAAGACCATTTGCGGATTTACTTCATGCATAACTTTAGCAGCAACCTCATTCTTTCTCTTTCTCAAACCACTTAAATACCTACGTAGCGACTATTTGATGCTGGTCAATGCTTAACATGGCCAACCTTAGTTTTTCAAGCTCAACAAAGCGATAATATCGCCGCCTAAGCGTCTTGTTGCGACCATCAACCCTGATAGCTACATAATAGTTAGCAAGATTGTTAGCCCAGTCTGGGATGCGTTGCAATTCCATTATTATTTATTTTTATTAAAAGCTATCAAGATTTTAATCAGAAAACGAATGATTTGGTTGGAATGTGTCCGTAATATAAATCTAGGGCACGCTGTGCGAATCGTTCGTCGTCGCAGGCCCCTCCTCGCTCCCTGCTACGCATGACCATGAAAAAAGCGTCATATAGACGCTTTTTTGTTATTAGTTGATGTTGGTGTATTGATGAATATGACCCCTACAGCGCTAAGTTTTTATATCATTCCGATTATTCTGAAGCTTACGTGCAAGCCAATCGTAAACATCGCCTAGGCCACCTAATAGTATTGCAATGGTCACATAAAAAAGCACGGCTTTAACTTCATTATTAACTTCGGAATTAAATATCGATGGAAGTATAAATAAAACGGAAAGACCTACACTGACTACGATAAGAATGATTTTCATAATTGCACTCCAGATTGACCATCATAAATATATTAAATATTGGAAAGTCTATATGCGCAAAAATCATTTATAGGTTTTCAATGTACGCTTATCTATTTGATTTAAATGTGCGTTAGGTAACTTATGACGTTAAATAATTTTTTGTCATATGTATATTCAGATAGCAATTCGACAATAAACAGGAAGTGACGAAAATGGCGCACATAGTGCTAAATTTTTGTATCACCCTAACTATTTAGCC
>JAKFEP010000198.1:0-3420 GCA_036675645.1 Methylotenera sp.
GCCATTTTTTAGCACCTGTTGGGTGGCGGCAATTAAGGCCATTCGCGCTAATTTGGTTGGCACGTCATCCACCAAAAACTTAGTGTCATTATAATAACTATGCAAATCGCTTGCACATTCTTTTAAATAGTTGGCGATAGTGTGCGGCGCTAAATCTTCACCTGCACTCACCACCACTTCAGGGTATTCACTTAAACGCTGCATCAATTTGGCCTCGTTAGGCATATTGAGCGGGGTTAAATCCACTGTTTTAAGGGTTGTGATATCACCCGCACCTTGACTTAACCACTGGTTGAGCACGCTGCAAATACGCGCGTGCGCGTATTGAATGTAATACACCGGGTTGTCGTTGGTTTGCGCCCGTGCTAAGTCGATATCAAATACCAATTGCGAATCTGCCCGTCTAGCGGCTAGAAAATAGCGTGTCGCATCGCACCCTACTTCGTCAATTAAATCGCGCAGCGTCACATAACTGCCAGCACGTTTACTAAGTTTGACTTCTTCACCGCCGCGCATCACCGTCACCATTTGGTGCAATACATAATCTGGCCAGTCTTTTGGAATGTCAACGTTAAGCGCCTGCAAGCCAGCCCTAACCCTAGTAATTGTACTGTGGTGATCGGCGCCTTGTTCGTTAATGACACGTTTAAACCCGCGATTCCACTTGTCATGATGATAGGCCACATCGGGCACAAAGTAAGTGTAGCCCCCATCGGATTTACGCATGACGCGGTCTTTATCATCACCAAAATCGGTGGTTTTTAGCCACAGTGCATCACCCTCTTCATAAGTTTTGCCGCTGGCAATCAGTGCCTTCACCGTGCTGTCTACTTTGCCGGTGTTGTACAAAGAACTTTCTAGCGAGAAAACGTCAAATTTGATTTGAAAGGCTTTTAGATCCAAATCTTGCTCATGACGCAAATAGGCCACTGCAAAAGTACGCAATGCTTCGGTGTCATCTACATTGCCATTGGCAGTCACTTGCATGTCGTCTGCTGTCACCGTTTGTTTGGCTAAAAACGCATTGGCGATGTCTACAATATAGTCGCCGCGGTAACCGTTTTCGGGAAAGCTTGCATCATCGGGTGCGATGCCCTTGCAGCGTGCTTGCACTGAAGTGACTAAATTTTCAATTTGTGCACCGGCATCATTGTAATAAAACTCGCGTGTTACGTTCCAGCCATTGGCATCTAGCAGTCGCGCCAGGCAATCGCCCACGGCGGCTCCGCGTCCATGCCCCACATGCAGTGGGCCAGTCGGGTTGGCAGACACAAATTCTACTTGGACGCTTTCGCCGTTACCCAGGTTGTTGCGGCCATACAAATCCCCCGCATTTAAAATATCGCCAATAATGATTTGTTGCGATTGAGCACTTAAAAAGAAATTAATAAAGCCCGCGCCCGCAATTTCTACTTTTGCGATATAGTCGCTGTGTGGCAACGCTTTGATGAGCTGTTCGGCAATGGCACGAGGGTTTTGGCGCATGGGTTTGGCCAGCAGCATGGCTAAATTACTTGAAAAATCACCATGTTCGGCTGATTTTGGGCGGTCGATTATAATGTTAAGTTGCGTGGCATCCGCGCCAATGTCAGTGGCTGCGTGGCCGAGTAAATCGGTAATATGGGCTTTCAAAAAATTAAGGCTTTCAAAATTAGTTTAATCATGCAATACAGTATTTTAACTCAATAAAGCTAAGCACTCATCACCCAAACAATTAATGCAGCCAACTATTCTCAATATTGCTTTAGACGTTCCGCTTAACCGCACTTTTGATTATTTAAGTGGTGGCTTCAACGCACACATTGGCAACCGCGTTATCGTTCCGTTCGCAGGCCGTAACTTAGTGGGTGTGGTGTTGGAGATTAAGCATACTTCAGATTACCCCGTAGAAAAATTAAAGCCAGTCAGCCATGTGTTTGATGACATTGTATTTGATGCGCCAACCTTTAAATTACTCAAATTTTGTGCAGATTATTACCATTATCCGCTGGGGCAGGCGCTCATCTCTGCCCTTCCCCTGCGTTTGCGCCAACTTAAGCCCGCCATTACGCGCAAAGCCCTTGCCTATTCATTAGTAGCAAACGCAGAGATTGCGCAAATACCAGCAAAAAAAGTGGTTTTAAACCGAATTACAACTGCCTTGCAGGCCTCATTAATGCTAAGCAGTGGCGAATTGGCTTTAATCTCCAGCACTTGGAAAAAAGCGATTAATGAGTTGAAAGATTTAGGGTTAGTGACCGAGCATGAAGTGCTGGAAGTAAAAGCCTCTATGCCGAGTTCTGTAGTTGAGCCACAACTTAACGATGAGCAACAGCAGGCGATACAAAGTGTGTTGGCGCTTACTCACAGTTTTAAACCGTGGCTGCTGCATGGCATTACCGGTAGCGGTAAAACTGAAGTTTACATCAAAATACTGCAGCATATTTTGCAAGAGAAAGATGCTCAAGGTTTTAGTTCTCAGGTGTTAGTATTGGTCCCAGAAATTAATCTCACCCCACAGCTAGAAGCGCGTTTCAGAAGCCGCTTGAGCCAATACCCACTGGTAACGTTGCACAGCAATTTAAGCGAGAATGAGCGACTGCAAAATTGGCTAGCAGCGAGTACAGGTGCGGCCAAAATTGTGATTGGTACACGCTTAAGTGTGTTTACGCCGATGCCGCATTTAAAGTTAATAGTGGTAGATGAAGAGCACGACGGCTCTTATAAGCAGCAAGATGGCATGCGCTATCACGCACGTGATGTGGCGATTGTGCGTGCCAAGCAATTGAATATTCCGATTATATTGGGCAGCGCAACGCCCAGTTTGGAGACTTGGAATAACGCAACAACAGCGACTAATAGCAATAAAAGCCAATATGGCTTGCTGACCTTAAAGCAGCGCGCGGTTCAAAACGCACGATTACCCAATATTTTTTGTATTGATATTGCAAAATCGCCTACTGAAAATGGCTTATCTCCCTTGCTGGTAAAAGCTTTGCGTGAGAGATTGAATCGGGGCGAGCAAAGCCTGCTGTTTTTAAATCGTCGTGGTTATGCGCCAGTATTGCATTGCAATGCGTGCCAATGGACGTCGAACTGTACCCGCTGTGCCTCAAAATTGGTGGTGCATTTGAGTCAAAAAAGATTGAAATGCCACCATTGCGGCCTTGAGCAAAAGATACCGTTGCAATGCCCAAGCTGTGGCAATGCCGATATAAAACCCATTGGCCAAGCCACACAACGGCTGGAGCAAACGCTGCAGACACTGTTGCCCAATGCCAGAATTGCTAGGGTCGACCGCGATAGCATGCGTAGCAAAGATGCGCTGACGGATATGCTGGCGCAAGTACACGCGGGTGAGGTTGATATCTTAGTGGGCACGCAGATGCTGGCTAAAGGCCATGATTTTCCTAACCTAACATTGGTTGGCGTATTGGATAC
>JAKFEP010000191.1:0-21313 GCA_036675645.1 Methylotenera sp.
GGCACCGTTGGTGGGCTTGCGGGTGGTTATGCGCTGCAATATTTGGGCGGTCAGAATACGTTTTTGCTGGCGGCGCTGTTCCCATTACTTGGCTTTGTTGTGATAGCATTGGGGCTGAAGTTAAACCAAACGCATGCACGCGCTGGTATGTTTAGCTAGGTGTTTATAGGATATTTATGTATAGAATATTATTTGCTTTACTAGTGATTGTTGTAGCAGGTCAAGCTGCGGCAGAAACGCGTTTAAACGTGGTGGGTTTATTCAGTGGGAAAGCCTTGGTGAGTATTAATGGTGGTGCGCCACAAAGTATCGGTGCAGGCCAAACCAAAAATGGCGTAAAGTTAATTTCTGCTGATAGCGAATCAGCTACCTTTATGGTGGAAGGTAAGCGTCAAACGTTGCGAATGGGGCAAGCCGCCTCAGTGGCGGGTAACGCAGGCCCTGTAACTAACGATCCAGTGAGTTTGTATGCTGATAGTCGTGGCCATTTCACTGGTAACCTTTCGATTAATGGCGCATCACTAAAGTATTTGGTGGACACAGGGGCAAGTACCGTGGCAATGAATAGCGGCGATGCTAAGTTTGCCAAAATTGATTATGAAAAAGGTGAAAAAGTCCCAGTGAACACAGCAAATGGCCAAGTCATGGCGTATTTGGTAAATTTGAATACCTTAAGAATTGGCACCATTACACTTAACAATGTAGATGTCATTGTCAACGAAGGTGGCTCGCCAGCGATGGTATTGCTGGGCATGTCAGCTTTGAATAAATTAGATATGCGGCGCGATAACTCAATCATGACGCTTACTAAAAAATAGTAATACTAAAATTACACGTTAAACAGCACATTAAAAAATGCCCTGTAAGCCATTTTAATATTGGCTTACAGGGCATAAATTTTTTACCGCTCTAGTTTGTTGCTAGTTAATTGGCGTGTTATTTTTTTGCTTTAGTTTTCCTGGGCTCGTCTTTTAACACAAACGTCACCTTCATATTGACGCGATACTCAGTCACTTTACCATTGGCAACTTTTACGCTTTGTTCCTTTACCCAGGCACCTGTGATGTCATGCAGCGAATCTGCCGCTTTGGCTACACCTTGCGCTACTGCTTCATCAAAACTTTTTTTACTGGAAGAAATAATTTCAATCACTTTTGCGACAGACATTGTTAACTCCTTTTTGCTTTAATTTTTTAAAATGCGGGTTAGTTCGTTGGCTATTATTGACCTAGTTGGCTAATGACAAAACGTACAAAGGTGAGCATACTCACTACAAAAATAATACCGCCAATGATTCCTGCAACTACTGCCTGTTTGAGCGTGATTTTCGAGGTGTCATCCTCATAGCCTTTTTGTTGGCGCACGCCTAACATGCTCCAAAGTACCGCCTTACCGATCTGAAAAAATGAGGCTTTGTTTTTGATTGAAGCTGTGGGCTGCGTTTTTACTTGGCTCATCAAACTACTCCTTAAATTACTGCGGGGTTAAAAAATATTACTTAACACGCTTATCATTCTCAATTAAGGCATAAGCACTATGATTGTGAATGCTCTCAAAATTTTCCGACTCCACAATGAATTTGTCGATACGTTTTTCATTATTCAGTTGCGTGGCTACATCGCGCACCATGTCTTCCACAAATTTCGGGTTGTCATAAGCGCGTTCAGTCACAAATTTTTCGTCTGGACGTTTAAGCAGGCCATATAGCTCGCACGATGCTTGTTTCTCAACCATGCTAATAATGTCTTCTATCCAGATAAAGTCGTTAATCAGAGCGGTCACGGTGACATGGCTGCGTTGATTATGCGCGCCGTAATCGGAGATTTTTTTACTGCACGGGCACAAGCTGGTCACAGGTACCAGCACTTTTACGGTGATGTCGAATTTACCATTTTTAACTTCGCCGATGAAAGTGACATCGTAATCAAGCAAGCTTTTAACGCCAGAAATTGGCGCAGACTTGTTTACAAAATAAGGAAAGCGCATTTCCACATAGCCAGATTCGGCCTCCAGGCGTTTCACCATTTCGCGCAAAATGCTTTCAAATGATTCTATTGAAATTGCGTGCTCATTGACGTTTAAAATCTCAACAAAGCGCGACATATGCGTGCCTTTGAAGTTGTGCGGCAGATGCACGTACATGTCAAAAACCGCCACTGTACTTTGCTCACCACCCGTTTTGTCTTTTACCACCACTGGGTGACGAATCGATTTAATGCCTACTTTATTAATGTCTAAGTGGCGTACATCTGGCATGCTCTGGGTGTCCTCGATGGGACTTTTAGCGTGATCTGGTAAGGTAGGCTGGTTCATAAATTCGGCTGGTTTCCATAAAATTAAGCGCGATTTTTGTATGATTGAAAGTCTACTCGCATGCGCTTTAGTAAACAAATATTTAATAGTCAAAAGATGGGGGCTGAAAACAATTAAATCAATACAGAAAAATCAAATAATTGCTTTTAATTTTTGTGTAATGGCAGCCACAATTCCTTCACTATCTAGACCGCATTCAGCCAACATGGTTTCATGCACGCCATGTTCAATAAAGTTGTCAGGCAGCCCAAGGCACAGTGTGGGATTGTTTAAATGCAGTATTTGCATGGCTTCTAGTACTGCCGCGCCTGCGCCGCCCATCACTGCATTTTCTTCAATGGTTACGATTAAATCGTGCGATTTTGCTAGAGTAGTAATTAAATCAATATCCAGCGGTTTAATAAAACGCATATTGGCAACGGTGCAGTCTAGTATAGATGCGGCCTGCAAGGAGGGTATCAACATACTGCCAAACGCTAATATGGCCACTTTCTTACCTTGCTTGGCTTTTGTTTGTTTAAGTTTTATATCACACACAATCTGGCCTTTACCAATGGGCAAAGTCTCTAACTTGGTTTCGATAGCGGTGCCAGTACCCGCGCCGCGTGGGTAACGTACCGCGGCAACGCCTTTGTATAAATAACCGGTGGTGAGCATTTGCCGGCATTCATTTTCGTCACTAGGCGCCATAATCACAATATTGGGAATGCAGCGTAAATAGCTTAAGTCGAAGCTACCGGCATGCGTCGGGCCATCTGCACCCACCAGGCCAGCACGGTCTATGGCGAATAAAACATCTAAATTTTGCAGTGCAACATCATGAATCAACTGGTCATAAGCGCGTTGCAAAAATGTACTGTAAATGGCGACAACAGGTTTTAAGCCATCACAAGCCATGCCTGCTGCAAACGTCAGCGCGTGTTGCTCGGCAATGCCCACGTCAAAATAGCGGTGGGGATATTTTTCTGAGAACAGGTTCAGGCCGCTGCCATCGCACATAGCAGGCGTAATGGCGACGAGCTTGTCATCGCTACCAGCCATATCTACCAGCCAGTCACCAAATACTTGTGTGTAGGTTTTTTTGGTGTTTGGCGCGGCTGAAACCCCATTGCTTGGGTCAAATTTACTCACGCCGTGGTATTTATTGGGGTCGTCCTCTGCGGGTTCAAAGCCTTTGCCCTTTTGCGTAACGATATGCAAAAACTGCATGCCTTTCAGTGCGCGAATATTACTTAATGTATCTAGCAGCACCGGCAAATCATGGCCATCAATCGGGCCAATATAGTTAAAACCAAATTCCTCAAACAGCGTGCCAGGCATCACCATGCCTTTTGCGTGTTCTTCGGCGCGCTTGGCAAACTCTTGCACCGGCGGCACAGCGCCTAGCATTTTTTTGCCGCTACGGCGTACGGTATCGTAAAAACGACCGGACAGTAAGCGCGCTAGATAATTATTAAGCGCACCTACGTTGTTGGAGATGCTCATGTCGTTGTCATTCAATATCACCAGCAAATTCGCATCCATATCGCCAGCATTGTTAAGCGCTTCAAACGCCATGCCTGCTGTCATGGCGCCATCACCAATAATCGCCACGCTGCGGCGCTCTAAACCTGCTTGCTTGGCGGCAATTGCCATGCCCAGTGCCGCTGAGATCGAAGTGCTAGAATGGCCGGTGCCAAAGGTGTCGTAAGCGCTTTCACCGCGGCGAGGAAAGCCCGCAATGCCACTTGGCTTGCGCAAGTTGGCCATGGCGGTGCGGCGGCCAGTCAGGATTTTGTGCGGATAGGTCTGGTGGCCTACATCCCAAACTAAACGGTCATCGGGCGTATTGAACACATAATGCAATGCGATAGTAAGCTCGACCACACCTAAATTAGACGATAAATGGCCACCGGTTTGCGCAACACTTGTCACTAAGAATGACCGTAACTCCGTTGCTAGTATTGCTAATTCATCACGATTTAACAGGCGTAAATCTTCAGGCGAGTGAATCTTATCTAGTAAAGAAGGCATAAAAGGGGTGCTGCGTTAAAAGCTGCGGTGGGTGATAAAGTTGGCCAAGTGCCTCAGCAAATCTGCATCGCGTCCATAAAAAGACAGTGCTGCCATGGCATTTGCATGCAGCTCGTTGGCCAATTGTTTAGCGGCAGATAAGCCCAAAATAGTAACGTAAGTGGACTTGTTATGTAATTGGTCTTTGCCCGCAGTTTTGCCCAAAGTTTGCGTGTCGGCTTCGGCGTCCAAAATGTCATCTACCACTTGGAATGCCAAGCCTATGGACTTCGCAAAATGGTCTACCGCGCTCACTCTGTCCTCTTTGGGTTTGTCAGCACTGTAAGCGCCTAATAACGCTGCAGCTCGAATAAGCGCACCTGTTTTTTGAATGTGCATATGTTCTAATTCGGCACGCGTGAGTGGGATGCCAATGCTGTCGATATCAATCGCTTGCCCGCCCGCCATGCCACGAGAGCCACTGGCCAGTGCCAGCATATGCAACATTTTGAGTTTTTGCGGCGCACTTTTAAGTAATTTGTCTTGAGAAATCAGCTGAAACGCCAAACTTTGCAATGCATCACCGACCAATAATGCCATTGCATCGCCATATTTCTTGTGCGCTGTAGGTTTTCCGCGCCGCAGATCGTCATCGTCCATGCAAGGTAGGTCATCGTGAACCAGCGAAAACGCGTGAATCATTTCTACAGCGGCAGCGGGCACATCAATTTTGTTTATCGCTGCACCACAAAACTCACCTGCAGCATAGGCCAGCAAAGCGCGTACACGTTTGCCTCCACCCAAGGTGACATATCGCATAGCTTCGTGCAAACGCATTGGCGAAGTGGTTGCCGGAGGCAGGTGTGTATCTAGCACATCTTCCATCCGCAATTGCATATCGTGCACCCAAGTATCGAATGCGTTAGCTTGCTCGTTAATTGGTAATGGCATTGGACTATTCATGCCCTATGGTGCATCCTGCTCAAACACCTCAAGTTGATTGGCTTCGGTGAGTATGCGCACTTGTTGTTCGGCATCACCAAGTGATTTTTGACAGCTCTGCAATAGTGCGGCACCACGTTTATACGCATTAATCGATTGTTCTAATGGTAAATTTCCAGATTCCATTTGGCTCACAATGGCCTCCAGCTCAAGCAATGAGCTTTCAAAATCTGGCACTTGTTGTTGGCTGTTTTTTGTCATGATGTTCTAGCTGTCAGATTGTGTGATTCTAGCAAAACTTATCGTGTTTGCGTGTTTAATCTCAACAGTTTAATGAATTAAAGCCTTTTCTAAAAATAGGCGAATATCATTAATCTCCTGTGGATGTACACTATGTGCCATGGGGTACTCATGCCATTCGATGTGGTATGCGTGTTCTTGTAGAACACTTAAAGACTGCTTGCATCTCTCCAGCGTAATCACCTCGTCAAAAGTGCCATGGGCCATAAAAATAGGCGTTTTTAAACTCTCCGTGGTTTTTTGTTTGGATAGTTGCTCTTGCAGTGGTAAGTAAGTCGATAACGCCAGCACGCCTGCCAGTGCTTGTTTCTGGCGCAGTGCTGTATGTAGCGCCATCGCACCGCCTTGTGAAAAGCCTGCCAACACAATGTTGCTATTGGCAATGCCGCGCTGATTTTCTTGCGCAATCAGGGACTCTATGTGCGCCTGCATCTTTTCTATACCAGGCTGATCTTGCGGATGCTTACTATTTAAGCCAAACAAATCATACCAAGCGCGCATCTCATAACCATTATTCATGGTGATTTTTTGATAAGGCGCGTGTGGCAAAATGAAACGGATAGTAGGTAACTTCAACATCTCCACCACCGGCACAAAGTCATGGCCATCAGCGCCTAAACCGTGCAGCCAAATGACGCTAGCAGTAGGGTTCTTGCTTTGGCAAATTTCGATTGGGGCTTCTAAAGCTATGGACATAGGTGCTCACTTGTAGATGATATTAATTACAGAAAAATTGACAAAGGGCAAGCCATGGTTTGGGCTTATTTTATCACCGCAATTTTAACTAGAATTTAAAAGCCACATATACATTTATGCTTTATTAATTATGTTGGCAGGTTTATTGCTCAAGTTATGTCACAAGCTAAATATGGAGTTATTTAGCCTGAGGAGGCATGAATTTTTGACACCAATGACAATAACGCATTAAACAAGGTTAAATAAAAAGAGATTTTACATGCAAGTTAAAATTCTAGGCTGTAGCGGTGGCATTGGCGGTAGTAGTCGCACCACTGCATTGTTGATTGATGATGATGTGTTGATAGACGCAGGCACTGGTGTGGGCGATTTATCGTTAGAAGCTTTACTAAAAATCGACCATATTTTTGTCACACATACCCACATCGACCATATTGGGTTTATTCCATTGTTGGTGGATACTGTCATGGGCTTGCGTGATAAGCCTGTCACTGTACATGCGACTAGTGAAGTCATTAATATTTTAAAACAGCATATTTTTAATTGGTTGGTTTGGCCAGACTTTTCTAAAATACCCAATAGTGCATTTCCTTTCTTAGTTTTTAACGAGATTAAAGTGGGAGAGACCATGCTGATTAAGCATAAAAGCATTACTGCCTTACCAGCTAGCCATGTAGTGCCAGCAGTAGGTTACCAAATAAATAGTGGAAAAAATAGTTTGGTGTTTACGGGAGATACAGAAGGCGGAGAAGATTTTTGGCAAGCAGTGAATACCATTAATAATATAAAATACCTGATCATAGAAACCGCATTTAGCAATGCGGAATCTGAGTTGGCAAGACTTTCAAAACATTTATGCCCAGACAGGTTGGCACAGCAATTGGCTTATCTGCAAAGTAAGCCACAAGTGTTCATTACCCATCTGAAGCCGGGTGAGGATACAAATATTATGCAGGAGATCGCGGCAAACCCAGCCACTAGGCATTGTGTGGCGCTACGTAACCAGCAAGTTTTGGAGTTGTAAAGCCATGGATCAACGCGAGCCTATTTCAATCAGCAAAGCCAGATTGGCACAGTTTGAGCCGTTGGCAAGGCTTTCACCAGCTCGCCTGGAAGAGCTGGCTGCAGCCTGCTTTATCGAGCCGGTGAGCAAAAATCTGGATCCAACACGGATGATGAATAACAGCATGCAAGCGCTATACGTTGTAGCTGGTGACTTGGGCATACGTTACGAAAATGGCAACAAAGTAATTTTGCGAGCAGGCACCGATGCTGCCAAGCACCCCGTGGATGCTGGCCGTTTAAAAATTAAAGATACCATTGCTCTGACGCCACTGGACATTGTGCGCATCGATTTAGATTTGCTGGATATTATGCTGACGTGGGATCAACTTTCTGGATATCCGCCTTCCCAATTACCAGAGACTAAACTGGTAAAAAAAGAATTCAAAATAGATGCAGCTAGTTTCAACGCGTTTAAGTTGCAAAATGGTGTGTTTAACAAGCTTCCCGCAGCTAATATCGAGGCGATGTTTGCGCGTATGCAACCGCTAGAAGTCGAAGCAGGCCAAGCTATCATTACACAAGGGCAAGAAGGTGATTACTATTATTTGATTCAGGAAGGTAGCGCCATTGTCAGCCGCGTGAAAGACCCCAGCCAAGGAGCCATTGTATTGGCAGAGATTTTTAAAGGTGCTGGTTTTGGTGAGGAGGCTTTAGCTTCTGACAACAAACGTAACGCTACTGTGACCATGAAAACCAGTGGCCAGTTATTGCGGCTTAAAAAACAAGATTTTGTTGAGCTGCTTAAAGCACCGATTGTCAACATGATTAATATGAAAGACGCACAAGCCAAAGTGGCTAGTGGTGCGGCAGAATGGCTAGATGTGCGCTTTGAATCTGAATATACCTACCATCATATTGAAGGGGCTACAAATGCGCCATTGCATGAGTTGCGTGGTTTAATTAGTCAACTAGAACCGACAAAAGAATATATCGTGTATTGCCAAACGGGTCGCCGTAGCAGCGCTGCTGCATTTATACTTGCGCAGTTTGGTATTAACGCGGTGGTGTTGGCGGGTGGTACGCGTAACACAAGCTAGTGCTTAAGGTTACAAGTTTCTATTTTTTATTGTCTTGATTTGCGGCGGCTAGTTGCAATTCAGAAAATAAATCAAGATATTCTTGCCTGTATTTCAGTGCGGGATTTTCTATAAGACTTTTAAACCCGTTAGGAAAAGTTATCAGTGCACGACGGAGTTGTTTTACAGCCTCTATATCTCGGCCTTGTAGCTTCAGCATAAGTGCCTGTTGAAAAACTATTCTTTTCATTGGTTTAAAGCTGATGGCAGACTGGTTCAGCAATACTTGTTCATCTATCAATTTAGTGTTAACCGTCATAGTCACCGCTTGCATCAGTTCCCCATAAGGGGATAGCAACGAGTATTGACGCACCCAACTGAGTTGTGCAGTATCATTCACTTTTTCATGTGCAAGTTTTTGTAACCAATTTTCCAGCTTTACGTTAGCAATTAATAACGAACCAACATTAATGAGTCCTAATACGCATACCAATGCCAAGCCAAAGCGCGTGATTTTTTCTGTGAATGTTGAAATGTTGATGGTCACTGAGCTTTCATCCCCCGCACCCAGCAGTACTGCCGCAATCCCTAAGAAAAAAGTAAACCATAATGGATACTCCAACATGCTGTGTATACTTAAAATGGTAAGTAAGCTAACTAGCCACCATGTTTCCAATGTTAAGTGACGCCACTTAAAAGCTTTAACCCAACTAAATAACCCTATTGAAACGATCAAAAATGCACCAACGCCCATTTCCGCCAATAAGTGTAAAAACAAATTATGCGCATGCTCAAAAGGCCGTTTGGATGCCAACTCTGTTGGTGCGTCTAATAATAAAAATGTATTGGTAAAAAATTTCCCAGCACCTACTCCTAACCAAGGAGAATGCAAAAATATGCGCAAGCTATCGTACCAAAATTGTAATCGTACAGAAACAGTGCTGGCCGTTATTCCATCAAGTAAGCGCTCTGTAGGTAAACTAACCAGCTCGTTAGGTATTATGTAATAAATAGTAGTTTGAATTAGGGTGAAGATTGGCAGTAAGAGTAAACTTATGTGCCATGTGCTACGTATTGTGACAATTTCTTTTCCTTGTTTTTTAGCATTTATGTACATTACAGTGGCTAAAATCGTCAGTGCAGATAAATATAACCAAGCACTTCGAGATCCAGAGAACGACAACATCACCATAAACAGCACAAGCATTAGATTAAAAGCGCTAAGCGAAAATTTCTTTTGTGCATGTAGATAAATTAGAGATGCAATTGCCAATGCGCAGAAATCGGCAAAATGATTACTTTGAGCAAGTGCACCATAGCTTGAGAGATTAGGTAAAAATGCAATCACCCCACCAGTACGCATCACAAATTGCAGCACAACAATGCCTATGTTGAAAATGCCTGCAACAACTAGACCCCATGCTAGCGTGGTAGCAAGCTTTTCCAAACCTATTTCACGTCGTAGGTAATTGCCAGTTAGCATCAGCAATAATCCCCAAATAAAATATGAAAGTACAGATATCGCATATTGGTTTGAGTGCAACATACCCATTGCCCATTGCACACATAAAATAACAATTAACCCAAAAAAAATAAGCGAAACTTGTGGAATTTTTAAAGAGACTTCCCCTGATGTTGTCTGAGCTGCACGCCAATAGGGTGAAAGTAATAAGGGAAAAATAGCGATTAAGCCCAACACCCCAGCTATCCACTCAGCATAAAAAAAAGTGATTGGTTGCTCGTGATGCATACTGATAAATGGCACAAAAAACATAAGCCCAATCAATATAAGGCTAATATTGATCGGATTAATACACTTAATACGTTTTAACATCGCTGAAAAGCTTTCTAAAAATCATATTGAATTAGTATTACTTCAAATTCTAACTGATGGAATCGAAAATTTTTAGTTTAAATATGATATTCGATAAAAGTAATAGCATTAATTCAGCAGGTTAGTTGATTTCGTCATTAACGCGCCGCTGTATTTATATGGCGCGACATGGTTTAAAAGCGATAGTACTGGCAGGTGGTACAAGAGCCACCATTTAATCATATCTCTTTGAATTACCTTAAAATAACCTACCCTACAGGCCTAATGGATATTCTTTTTTAGAGTAGAGGGTAGTAATTGTTTTAGTACTAAGAAATTAAAACAGCCCTTCCTAGAAGGACGTTGGTTTGGTAATGTTACTTGATTACTATGTTCAAGACTACTGTTAAGGGTTCATCGTGCAGGCAGAAGTTGCCGCATTGCAGGTGGTTGTCCCTGTGCCAGGGTTATTCGGGGTGAATGTTATAACACCTAGCGTAGTTAACGTCATACCAGCAGCTGCAGCTGCAGAGCCAGGCGCGCATGCGCCAGGGCTAAAACTTGGAACTGGTTGATCGTTATTTAATTCTGCTAACATATGATGAGTGTAAGCTTTCGCTTCTGAAGTGCAGGCGCGGTTTGCAGATCTAATAGTGTAATTTTGGTAAGATGGAATGGCAATTGCCGCCAGAATGCCAATAATTGCAACCACTATCATTAGCTCGATTAATGTAAAGCCTTTTTGCGCTGAGTCCATTTGCATTTTCCTCTAAGAAGTTACACCATATAAATTGGTTGGGTAACTCATTAATTTAGCTAATAAAACGCTGTTAATAAAAAAGCTCTTTCGTAAAAGAGCTTTTTTTGTTTAATTAACCCCAATTTTGCGTCACAATAAAATTGCTAACAAAAGAGGGGCTGAGCTAAGTTAAGCGTGTGAACAAACACCTGTTGTCATATTACAGGTTACTGTACCACCACCTGGTGCTGCAGGTGTCGCAGTGATATTTGGAGCAGCGATTGCTGGTACTGCCGTACATGCGCCAACAGAGCCAGTTGGTAATGAGGCAGCAGGAGTGCCGTCTGCTACGGCAACAATATATTCATTAGCAAATGCTTTTGTTTGAATTAAGCAAGAGCGGTTGGCAGAACGAATGGTGTAGTTTTGGTAAGATGGAATTGCGATTGCAGCCAAGATACCGATAATAGCCACCACAATCATTAACTCGATCAAGGTAAAGCCTTTTTGTGAAGATAATTTGATTTGTTTCATCATCATTTTAATTCCCTTTGTGAAAATTTATTGAATATAACTACCGTTAAGTACTTACACCGGTAGTTATAGTTACCAGTGCTTGAAGGAATATTAGCAATGGCTGTGCCAATTTATTTATATATATATTAACCAATTGTTTTATATAGAAATATATTTTATAACTGGAAATTTTAGGTACAAAAAAGCGGGCATTAGCCCGCTTTTTTGTTAGATTCGCTGACAAAAAATGTCAGTGAAGATTAAGTAATTACCATTAGTGTCACTTTACAATTTTTACTTACCAAAACTTCCACCATGGTTTTTTTGCAGCTGCGCCAGCTTCCTGGCTATTTACTTTGAGCCTTCAAGCACTTTTTTCAAATTGGCTAAGCCGCTATCGTAAACGTCTGTGATAAAGCCAGTGGCAGTTGCGTCATCCTGGCCCGCAGGAATGGGCGGGTTTAATTTATAAGTGCGGTAAAAACGGCCTACCCATGTCACAGTGGTTTCACCAGCGCCTGGGCCAGCGGCCACGGTCATCACAGAGTTGTAATCAGCAACTGGTGCCACGCCACCAGTAATCTCATACTTCAACTTCATGTCTTTGTCATCGGCGCTACGTAATTTCTCGTGAATTTCGCCACCACTTTTCAATGTTAACGTTCTATGCGTCTCATCACCTTTTTTTACTAGCTTAGTACTTGCAATTGCTGGATGCCAAGCCTGCATGTTGCCAAAGTCTTTTACCATCGCCCAAACTTTGGCTGGTGCGGCTTTAATGACGATTGATTTTTCTACTTTTTGTGGCGTAGGGCCGTGCGCAAAGGCAGTGAAAGGTAAAACTGCTAAAGCTAACATTGCTAAAAACTTGTTCATTCCATATTCTCCGTATAAAACGTTTAAAAAAGCTTTGATAAAAATTAGGCTGTTCGCATTATAAATCAGTTACGCCAATATGCCCATGCCTTGAGTAACGCGATGCTTTTGATTGCGTTGACGTACGTGCTTTGCTGTAAGAAATGTATAGTCTTAAACTATGCGGCACTTTATTCTTTGGACAATATGAATTGTCCAAATGCCCGGCTTTTATCGCCAGTTTTTATGTGTGAGATGAGTTTATTGGTACGCGCATCAATCACAGACACTTTGTTTTCGCCCCAGCTGGCAGCCAGTACTAATTTATTGGCGGTATCATAGCTGATGCCTTCGGGAGTCATGCCCACATCAATGAGCGCAATTTGTTTGTGTGTGGTTAAATCAATTACTGAAACCGTATCATCTTGCGTATTGGTGACATACAAAGTTTTATTATCATCGCTTGGTATCGCGCAATAGGGGTGTTCACCTACTTTTATTTTAGTTTGTGCCCAAGTTTGCATGTTAATTGCAGACACCGTGTTTTCATACACATTGACCACATACAGCATGTCTTTATTGAGGGATAATCCAAACGGGTGTGTGCCAACAGCAATGCGTTTAGTAATCGTAAGACTTTCCGTATTAATTGCTGCTACTTCGTTACTATCTCGTGCAGCAACATATAGGGTTCTGCTATCCGCACTCACCACCAAACCTGCGGGTGCTTTGGCGACTATAACCTCGCGCCTTTGGCTGTAATCAGCTGTGTTAATCGCAATGATGCGGTCGCTAAACCAGTCCGCCACATAGAGTGTGTTGTTGTCTGGTGCCATCGCAAGTCCTACAGGTGAGCCTGGCAGGGCAATGCTTTCGATTACTTGGTTGCTTTCGGTGTCAATCACTGAAATATTATTGCTTTCTACATTACTGATAAACACGCGCTTTAATTTGGCAGAAACCGCCACGCCAACTGGTGCCTTACCTACTTTGATGGTGCTGATAACCTTGTTTTGTTTAATATCGATGACAGAAACTGTGTTATCACCTTGATTAGTGATGTAAGCAATGCTGCTTGGCATGGATGCTGGTGCGCACGCGCATAAGATTAACAACAAAATCACGCTAAATTTTTTCATGCTTAACATTGTAGATACAAATGCAGGCTTTCCCAAATACAGCTTTCAATCGTGCTTAAAATATGAAAAAATGGTGCTAAATAGTTTAGGTGCAGCAAAATGTTAGATCGTGATGGATATCGTCCCAATGTGGGCATTATTCTTTGCAACTCACACAACCAGGTTTTTTGGGGTAAACGAATACGAGAGCATGCTTGGCAGTTTCCGCAAGGCGGAATTAATTACGGTGAAAGCCCAGAGCAGGCAATGTATCGGGAGTTGATGGAAGAAATTGGTTTAGAGCCAAAACACGTGCAGATTTTAGGCCGCACGCGTGATTGGTTACGCTATGAGGTGCCAAGCAGCTGGGTAAAGCGCGAGTGGCGCGGCAGTTACAAAGGCCAAAAGCAAATCTGGTATTTGTTGCGCATGGTCGGCCGTGATACTGATGTCTCTTTGCGCGCCAGCGAGCATCCTGAGTTTGATGCTTGGCGCTGGAGCGATTATTGGGTGCCGCTAGAAGATGTGATTGAGTTTAAACGCGAAGTCTATAAATCGGCTTTGAACGAGCTTTCAACGCATTTACATCATAAAAGTTTAGGTAGCAAAGACTTAAGTCATACTTCAAAGCCAGCCAGTAAACCGGTGCACTCTAAATAATCAAGCTATTGCAAATAACCAAGCTATTTGGCGCCCATCATTTCACCTAGCTTGATGGTGCCTGCTGGCTGCCACGCTGCATTAAACTGCAGCGTATTTTTTTCGAATAACATCACCACGGTGCTGCCAAGCAAAAATCGTCCCATTTCATCGCCTTGCTTGAGTGAGATGTTTTCATAGTTCCAAATGCGTATCTGGCCTGTGCGTGGTGGATTGATGATGCCATTTAGCGCACCAGAATTTTGTTGGTGCCAAACAGTCGCCATGCTCCCTACTATCGTTGCCCCCACCAGTACCATCACAAATGTACCGTGATGGTCTGACTCAAACTCACACACGACGCGTTCATTGCGCGCAAATAAATTCGGCACGTTAGCCGCAGTGGTGGGGTTAACCGAGAACAAGTCGCCTGGCACATACGTCATACTTTTAAGCTTGCCGTCACACGGCATGTGGATACGATGGTAATCCTTTGGGCTTAAATACAGGCAGGCAAAGTGGCCGTTATCAAATTTAGCGGCTAATGCTTTCTGCCCTGCAACCAATGCCAGTGTTGAATATTGATGTCCTTTGGCTTGAAAAATCTGGTCTTGTTCGATAGTGCCGAATTGACTAATCGCGCCATCTACTGGGCAGATAAAATCTGCTTTCGCTAGTGGTCGCGCATCAGTCTTTAAAGACCGCGTAAAAAAATCGTTAAAAGTTTTGTAGCTGGAAATGTCTGGGTTGGCCGCCTCAGCCATATTCACCTGATAGCGTTTTACAAACCAGCCAATCACCTCCGTGGTGAGCGCGCCTGCCTCGAGGCCTGCGAGCAAGCCTGCAAGCCTTGTTAATGCTTGCTTCGGGAGCAGGTGTTGTAAGATGATAGCAATGGGCACACAAAATCCTTTAATAAACCTTCAATAAAAAAGGGCAAAACGTGTTGCGTTTCGCCCTTTATTTTACTTGATGTTGATTAGTTCTTCGTTTGAAACATTTATAACCGATCAATTCTTCGATTGATCTACTAATTTGTTTTTGGCGATCCATGGCATCATCGCGCGCAATTGACTACCGACTTGCTCAATCGGGTGTGCTGCATTTAAGCGGCGTCGAGCGACCATTTCAGGATAGTTGGTACGACCTTCTAAAATAAACTGTTTAGCATAACTGCCGTTTTGGATATTCGCTAAACATTCTTTCATGGCAGCACGCGCTTGGTCGCTAATTACTTTGGGGCCCGTGACATACTCGCCATATTCGGCGTTATTAGAAATAGAGTAATTCATGTTGGCAATGCCACCTTCATACATCAAGTCTACAATCAATTTAAGCTCATGTAGGCACTCAAAGTAAGCCATTTCTGGGGCATAGCCAGCCTCTGTCAGTGTTTCAAAGCCCGCTTTTACCAGCTCGACCGCGCCACCACATAGTACTGCTTGCTCACCGAATAAGTCCGTTTCTGTTTCTTCACGGAAGTCTGTTTCAATCACGCCGCCTTTAGTGCCGCCGTTAGCAGCCGCATAAGACAAGGCGATTTCTTTCGCTTTGCCAGATGTGTTTTGATATACAGCGATTAACGTAGGGACGCCGCCGCCTTTAAGGTATTCAGAGCGCACTGTGTGGCCTGGGCCTTTTGGTGCAATCATGATGACATCTAAATCTGCGCGTGGCACGATTTGGTTGTAATGAATATTAAAGCCGTGTGCAAACGCCACTGCCGCGCCTTTTTTCAAATTAGGCGCAACTTCAGCGTGGTAAATACCAGCCATGGTTTCATCAGGCAATAACACCATCACTACATCTGCTTCTTTCACGGCATCCGCAATATCCATCACTTTATGGCCAGAGTTAACTGCTTTAGCCCATGAGATGCCTTCTTTACGTAAGCCTACAGTCACTGTTGCACCGCTATCTTTTAAATTAGCAGCATGTGCGTGGCCTTGCGAGCCATAGCCGACGATAGTGACCTTTTTGCCTTTGATGATGCTCAGGTCTGCGTCTTTGTCGTAATAAACTTTCATTTCTTATCCTTATAAATACAAATACTTAATTAAATTATAGTTTCAAAATTCTATCACCACGACCAATGCCCGATGCGCCAGTGCGTACGGTTTCTAAAATCGCGGTGTTGTCTAAGCTTTCGATAAAAGCATCCAACTTGCTGCCAGAGCCGGTAAGCTCTATGGTAAAACTGCCATCAGCCACATCAATAATGCGGCCACGGAATATATCGCACATACGTTTCATCTCATCGCGATGTTGCGCGGTGGCCTTCACTTTCACCAGCATCAATTCGCGCTCGATAAACTTGCCATCATTTAAATCCAGCACCTTAATCACATCCACCAGCTTGTTCAGCTGTTTGATAATTTGCTCAATCACTTCATCCGAGCCGCTGGTGACAATGGTCATGCGTGACATGGTGTGGTCTTCCGTTGCGGCAACCGTAAGTGATTCAATGTTATAGCCACGCGCCGAGAATAAGCCAGCCACACGTGAAAGTGCGCCAGCTTCGTTTTCGATAAGGATAGAAATAATGTGTTTCATTATTTGGCTCCCGTTTTCTCATCAGACTTTTTCTCATCACCCAAGATCATCTCTGAAATACCGCGGCCGTTTTCTACCATAGGAAACACGTTTTCAGATTGCTCGGTGATGAAATCCATAAACACAAATTTATCTTTTTTTGCAAAGGCTTCTTTTAATGCACCTTCAACATCGCTTGGTTTGGTGATTTGCATGCCAACGTGGCCATAAGATTCCGCCAATTTAACAAAATCGGGGAGGCTATCCATATACGATTCTGAATAACGGTTCTCGTAAAAGAACTCTTGCCATTGGCGCACCATGCCAAGATAGCGATTGTTGAGCAAAATCACTTTAATCGGCAGGCCATATTGCGCACAGGTTGAAAGCTCCTGAATATTCATTTGAATACTGCCTTCACCGGTCACACAGGCAACTTGTGCGTTTTTATCCGCGAATTGGCAACCCATGGCGTACGGCAAGCCTACGCCCATGGTGCCCAAGCCGCCAGAGTTAATCCAGCGGCGTGGCTTGTCAAATTTGTAATATTGCGCTGCCCACATTTGATGTTGCCCTACGTCAGAAGTGACGTAAGCATCGCCTTTAGTGACTTCCCACAGTTTTTCAATCACATATTGCGGTTTAATCACCGTGTCAGACATTTCATAACGGCCGCCATGTACTTTGCGCCACTCATTGATTTGTGCCCACCAGTCAGTAATGTCACTCTTAGCAGATTTGCTTGCGTCTTGAAGCTCTAAGGCAAGCAGCTCGTTCATTTCTGCCAATACTGCCTGCACATGCCCCACAATAGGGACATCTACGCGCACACGCTTTGATATGCTCGATGGATCAACATCGATATGAATAATCGTACGTTTTTGGCTTAAGAAATGCTTAGGATTGCCAATCACACGGTCATCAAAACGCGCACCTACCGCAATGAGTACATCACAGTTTTGCATGGCCATATTGGCTTCATAGGTTCCGTGCATACCTAGCATCCCAACAAACTGTGGATCACTGGCAGGGTAGCCGCCCAAACCCATCAAGGTGTTGGTAACGGGGTAGCATAGCGTGCGGGCAAGCTTTACCAGTTCTGGCGCGCCATTGCCCAATACTAAACCGCCGCCCGTATATATCATGGGGCGTTTGGCTTCTAATAATAACTTAATGGCTTTTTTAATCTGACCGCTATGACCTTTAAGCACCGGGTTGTATGAGCGCATTTCAACCGATTTTGGATAATGAAAACTGGTTTTGTGTGCAGTGATGTCTTTTGGAATATCAACCACGACTGGACCAGGCCTGCCGGTGGCTGCAATATAAAAGGCTTTTTTCATGGTTTCGGCAATGTCGCGCACATCTTTAACCAAGAAGTTGTGCTTAACACATGGTCTAGTTACGCCCACCATATCCACTTCTTGGAACGCATCCAAGCCAATGGCGGGGACAGGTACTTGGCCACTAATAACAACCAAGGGAATTGAATCCATATAAGCGGTGGCAATGCCGGTAATGGCATTTGTAGCGCCAGGCCCGCTGGTAACAAGCGCAACGCCAACTTCACCAGTAGCGCGGCTAAACGCATCGGCTGCATGTACAGCCGCTTGCTCATGACGCACTAATATGTGCTTAAAACCATTTTGCTTATAGATCTCGTCGTAAATATGCAGTACTGCGCCGCCAGGGTAACCGAATACAAATTTAACTTTTTCTTCGTTTAAGCAGCGAATAACAATTTCAGCACCGCTAATTTCATTATGCGATGTTTTTTTATGTGAAGCATCTAAGCTCTCACTATGAGTCTGCGCGCTAACGGGATTTACGATCGCGTTTTTGGACGATATTGCCATAAAACCTTGAATTAATAAGAAATAATAATGAACCCTAAACATTAACCGTTTAGCGGCATTTGGTCAAGGTTGGGGTGCGCTAAATAATGCATTAATGAATAGGTTGACATATTAAACAAGAATCATTATCATTTGCACTTAGGTTAATTGGTGGTAAAAAATGCAAATTCAAACTTTAAGTGTAAGCAAGCATAGTGTGCTATTTGACCCGGAATTGCCGACCGCGAAAGAGGTGATGGCAGCGATGTGTTGTGTAGCGACTCAATATGCTTTGAACCCAACGTTAGAAATGGCTAAATCAGCATCCAGCTTGGCACACAAGCTGACCGCGCCAGAATATGCAGAGACAAAACTCATTGTCGAAATTGCCAGGCGCATGGTACTGCAATGGGATGAGGTGTTGCGCGAGCACTTGTATATAGAGACACAATTAATGCCCGCCAACAACACGGTTCAATAAGCCTAAGCACCTAAGCAATAAATGCTTATGCAATAAAACTTAAGCAATAAAAAACGCAAAAAATAAAAAATTAGGATATTTACTAGGAAGAATTAAGAATGTCGAGATTAACAGGACCAAGAGTAAAAATAATGCGAGCACTAGGCGTCGATCTGCCTGGGCTTTCACGTAAGACCATTGAAGCGCGCCCGTTTCCACCTGGCCAACATGGTAATAAGGCATCACGCAAACGCCGCTCTGATTTTGGCGTTAAATTGCAAGAGAAGCAAAAAATCCGTTTTAACTACGGCCTCACAGAAACACAAATGCGTCGGTTGATTCTGGATGCGCGTAAAGGAAAAGAGCCCACAGGTGAGCGCTTACTGCAGCTGCTTGAGCGCCGCTTCGATAACGTGGTATTTAGGGCGGGTTATGCGCCTACAGTAATTGCGGCACGCCAGTTGGTGAGTCATGGTCATTTAATGTTAAACGGCAAAGCTGCCAATATCCCTTCAATCCGCCTCAATATCGGCGATGAAGTGAGTATTAAAGTTAAAAGTAAAAATATCCCAATGGTGATTGAAACCATCAAAAACCCAGCACTGACCCGTCCTGAGTGGATGAGTTGGGATGAAGCTACGCAAGCGGTAAAGATAGCCCACTTACCCGCCATTGAAGACGTGCCGTTTCCTGTAGATGTGCAGCAGGTCGTTGAGTATTACGCCAACCGTGTTTAGTTTTATTGAGTTTTACACTTGGCAGAAGAATTTAGCGGATCCCAAACATACGCTAAATGTTGCAAATGCACTTAACCGTGCATCTCCTTGATCATGTGAATGGTCTTTTGGCCGCATTAAGCGCTAACGCTTATGTCAGTCGGCCGCTTTTTTAGGCTAGTTTTATTAGGTCAATAGTGATGAAAATTATTACGCATTTACCAGCCAAAGAACACATGAATTTTGATGTGGCGATCGTGGCAGAGCAGTCGCCCAATCGCGATATCAAGCTGTCGCGCGTCAAGCGTTTGACTACGCATCAGTTATTTACGGATGCAAAAGAAGTGATGATTGAGCATTTGAATGAAACTTATGTTTTGCGTATTACCAAGCAGAACAAACTCATTTTAACAAAATAGAGGTAACACGCATGATCCCTAAAAATCAGCACGCTCGACTGTTACTGGCAAAAAATACAGCCGGCACAATTGCGTTTTGCGAGGCTTGCGATGTGGTTGAGATGGAAATTGGTGCCATCAGTTTGCGCATTGATGCGGAGTCTTTAGAAGCGCTGAGCCTATTGTTGAAAGATGCCAATATCCGCCTGAATTATTATCGTTTAGAAAGCGCTAGTGCAGAAAAAAAACAAGCGCAACTGCAAGCTCCTGATTTAAGTGTGCATTAATGAATATGACCAGTCAAACCTCTACCGTAATTGATATTTTTACACAGAAAAATGTAGCGAGTAATGCTGCTTATGCGGCTACTTTACCAATTAAAAAGCGCGATCTCGACGGCTTACCCTTGCAGGTTGCGGCGTTGGCTAGCCACTCTCCAGAAAAAAAGTCATCCACATGGCTAACTATTGCACTGGTGTTGCTTGCACATGCGCTGGTAGTTTATTTGCTCAGTATGCAAACGCCACCCGAGAAAATACAAGCTAACCCTGCAAAACCGATGATGGTGAGCATTATTGCGCCACCCTCACCAGAGCCTGAGATCGTGCCAATCGTTGAACCGCCAAAGCCTGAGCCTAAACCAATCGTAAAGCCGAAAAAAGTAGTTGAGAAAATTTTACCGATTGAAGTACCCGTAGAGCGCTTGGTAGAAGCTACCACAGAGCCGCCTAAAGAAGAGCCCGTAACCCAGCCAGAAGCTGCGCCAGTTATAGCGTCTGAGCCAGCTAAAGCCCCTGCTAAAGCGGAGCCGCTGGTTGAAGATAAAATTGAGCCACCAAAATTTGGCGTGTCCTATTTAAATAATCCTGCACCAGATTACCCAGCACTATCACGCCGGCAAGGTGAAGAAGGCCGTGTGTTAATGAAAGTGTTGGTCTCTGCCGAGGGCGCCGCAGAAGATGTACAGATTGAACAAAGTAGTGGCTCAGACCGACTGGACAATGCTGCATTGAGTGCGGTTAAGCGTTGGCGTTTTATTCCCGCGAAAAGGAACAACCAGCCATTGAGCGCCTATGTGCTAGTGCCGATGAAATTTTCACTCGATCGCTAGTTCTAAATAAGCTAAATTAAACTAAACAAATCAATAATTATCAAGGAAACCTCATGCAACCTACCGAATTTAATAGTCTCGCTTTTATTATGCAGGGCGGCTTTGTATCCATCGCTGTGGCCGTTATTTTGCTTGTGATGTCAGTCGCCAGTTGGTATTTTATGCTGGTAAAAACCGTGCAGGTTTTAAAAATTAAAAGCTCCATTAAGCAATATATGGCCGAATTTTGGGCAGCGCCTAACCTGCACACCGCCATC
>JAKFEP010000165.1:0-3388 GCA_036675645.1 Methylotenera sp.
CCTAAAGGCATAGGCCAAATGGTGTGCATTTTGGTGTTGCATGGCAATCGCGCGCAAAAAACTACCCACTTCAGCCTCAGTTTTGCAACTAGCGGCCCATGCCAAAAATTTAGATTTGTTAATGGTTTGCTCGGCTACACCCGCCGTGTCAATCGTCTGCATGCGTATTTAGGACAATCCCGTAATATCGCCAACTACATTGACATCAATGCGTGTGCTAGCAGGCTGTTTTGGTAAGCCTGGCATGGTCATTATTTTGCCGCAAATAGCCACGATAAAGCCAGCCCCGCGTGAAAGTCGTAGCTCATTCACCAGCAAAGTATGCCCAGTCGGTGCACCACGCAATTCGGCATCGCTTGAAAACGAATATTGCGTCTTGGCGATGCAAATAGGAAAGTGGCTGTAATCTTTTTCTAATAGTTTAAGTTTTTCGGCAGCCTGTTCACTTAATTGCACACTGCTTGCACCGTATACTTTTTGCGCGATAGTTTCAATTTTCTGCAGTAATGGCATGCTGTCCGGATAAAGTAATTTAAACGTTGAGCTAAACTTAAACTCTTCATCCGCCAACACCCGTATCACTTCACGCCCCAACTCAAGCGCACCTGCACCGCCCTCTGCCCAATGCTTACATACAACTGCTTTACATTGGAGAGAATCAACTAGTGTTTCCACATTGGCTTGCAGGGCAGCTACTTCGGCTGGCGCGTCCTGGCTAAAGTGATTGATTGCAACCACCACATGCATGCCAAATAGTTCATGTAGATTGTTAATATGTTTTTTTAAATTATTGATTCCATTTACTAAATAATCTATATTTTCCATATTCAAATCTTTTAGATCTGAACCGCCATGATATTTAAGTGCGCGTACAGTCGCCACAATCACCACCACATCGGGCTGTAAATTAGCCTTGCGACATTTAATGTCGAAGAACTTTTCTGCACCTAAATCGGCACCAAAGCCCGCCTCTGTCACCACAAAATCGGCCAATTTCAGCGCGGTTTTCGTTGCGACGACAGAATTACAACCATGCGCAATATTGGCAAATGGCCCGCCATGAATAATCGCTGGGGTGTGCTCTAAGGTTTGTACTAAATTGGGCTGAAAAGCATCTTTTAATAAGGCCGTCATCGCCCCTTCTGCTTGCAAATCACTTGCCAGAACCGGCTTTCCAGCAATGTCTGTGGCAACTTGTATGTTGCCTAAACGTATTTTTAAATCATCCAGATTTTCTGCCAGGCAAAATATGGCCATCACTTCACTGGCTACGGTGATATCAAAGCCGGTGTCATACTCAAATGCTTGGTTTATATGAATGTTGCGTAATGCGCGGTCGTTCATATCCATACAGCGACGCCAGCTAACATTCTTCATATTCAATAAGTTACCCTGATGAATATGGTTATCAATGATTGCGGCAAGCAAGTTGTTAGCAGAAGTAATGGCATGAAAATCGCCAGTGAAATGCAGGTTAATATTTTCCATCGGCACTACTTGGGCGTGACCACCACCTGTAGCGCCGCCTTTAAGGCCAAATACCGGACCAAGTGAGGGTTCGCGGATACACACAACGGCGTTTTTTCCGATTTTGTTGAGCGCGTCTGCTAGGCCAATCGTTGTTGTCGTTTTACCCTCACCCGCTGGCGTGGGGCTAATGGCGGTGACTAATATAAGTTTACCGTTAGGATGTTTTTGTAATTTTTTTACACAGTTGGGACTGAGTTTGGCAATATGCTGTCCGTAAGGAATTAAATCAGCTTGGGTAAGGTTAAGTTTGCCGGCAATATTGGAAATATTATCCAGCGTTGCTGCTTGGGCTATTTCAATATCAGATTGCATCGCGGATTATTGCCCTTTAAAAATGCTGCCTAACACGCCACGAATGATGCTGCGACCATGTTGAACAATACGGATGGGACTCATCTTTTACCTAACCATTGTATGCTTATTCGAGACTATCTATTGTACTTAATACCGCTTTTCGCATGCTAGTAATTTGACTGCTAATCAACAATTCTGTTTGCTTGTCTTGGTCAAGGTTCTGCCAGTTGTTTTGCCAGCGAGTATACAAGGCCTCACCGGCATTTTTGGCGTCTGGCTTTAACAATCGACTTAAATCACGAATCATAATGACATGCTTCCAGCCATCTATTGGGTTTCCACGCGTACTATCAGCTTCATAATGCGCATAATTCACAATGGTTTGCAGCTCGCCTAAATCGCTCAACACCACAAAAGCAGCATTGCGCATGTTGTCGTTAATTTCGTTTTGATGATCTCGCCAGCTATTGTAAGAGATGCCTACTACCGCAGTCACTAAACTAATCAGAGCAACTAAATTGGCCTTTAGTTGCTTAACGAACCAAGAGCGATTAAACCAGTGCGGCCTAAATTTAATTGCCATCAATCGGTATCCTAAATATCGCCTTTACGTGCTTTATCTATTAGCAAAATCAAAGCATCTTCTAATTGCTGGGCCGATTTTTTTGCGCGTTCTGTTGGGTTTTTAATGCTTTTTAAATCGAAAGTTGGGCGTGCCAAGCCAATGAATAACTTATGTTTTTTATCGGCGTGTGGCTTCTCATACAACGCGATTCTGCAAGGCGCAAATACTAAAAATTCCGGATGATCTAGAATGATTTCAGTGCCCATGCTGAGATTGCAAAAACTGTGTACTTCTTTCACACCTTGCGGATCTACACCACGCAACTTCATGTGTTCGCCAATGGGGAAATTGGCAGGATTAACAAAATTCATGCCTTCACTCAGGCTTTTTAAGCTGTCTACTACATCTTCATAGCTCACGCCATCATCTACCGCTACTTCGTAAATCGCACTGCTTGCATCAACTCCAGCCAAACTCGATTTCGCCGAGGTGGTAGCAGCATCGCTAGAAGAGGCTTGGGTATTGGCTTGCACGCCAGCACATCCGACAAGTGTGCATGCTAAGAAAATAGTGATTATTTTTTGCACAGCCACCTCTTAGCTATTGCGATAGGATTTAAGCGCTTCGTCCACTTCCCTGCGGCCAAATTTTGGCGCCAATAACTCTATAAAGCCATATAAATAGCCACGCAAAAATGCATCTTTACGCACGCCTAAATAAGTCGTACTGGCAGGGAACAAATGGCTGCAGTCAATGCGTGCTAGGTCTTTATCGCGCTCCTCGTCATAAGCCATATTAGCAATTAAGCCGACACCAAGCCCTAAACTCACATAGGTTTTAATCACATCAGCATCAATCGCACTCAGCACGATATTGGGCATCACGCCTGCATCGTGGAACACCTTGGACACGGTGGTACTGCCGGTAAATGCAAAATCATAAGTAATCAAGGGGAAACTGGCGATTTTGGCCAGCGTAATCGGGATGGCGGCAATCAAC
>JAKFEP010000212.1:0-3367 GCA_036675645.1 Methylotenera sp.
TCAACCAGCTTCACTGCTTCAGGTGGTGCTGAAGGTGCTACTTATGCATGGACAGGACCAGGTGGATTTACTGCCAACACCGCAACTATCACTGATCTGACTGTGGCTGGAACTTATACTGTAATTATTACTAATACTACAGGTTGCACCAGCACTTGCGATAGAACTCTTACGGTAAATCCATTACCAGTTATTTCATGCAGTGCTACCGGACCTATTGACATAACATCTGCAACGCATAGTTCTCAGTTAGACGTTAGCCTGGCTGGTTCTGCTGATACCGAGCCGACTCATTATACTTATGCATGGACTGAGGACGGCGCAGGGTCATTTAACTTTGATGATATCAAAAATCCTGTATATACCGCTGGCGCAGCAGATGCTGGTCAAACGATTAATTTTACAATCACGGTTACTCATAAAACTACAGGTTGTTCAAGCACTTCTGATTGCTCTGTTAATGTTGGTGCAGTTGGCTCTTGTCCACAAGTACCAACAGCAGAGGTATGCAATGGCACAACCAATACTTATACAGCTGATGTAGCACCAACTGCAAATGAAACATGGGAATGGTCAGCAAACAATGGAGCAACCGTTAATGATCCTAATGGGAATCAATCAGTTTCTGTTACAGCGGGGTCACAAAGCTTTACTTTAACATTGACCAAGACCTTTGCTAACCCGGATCTGGATCCGCTTGTATGTACGTATGAAGTAGCAGTGATTGCCTGTGGTGATACATTCTGCTCTTATACACAAGGTTACTATGGTAATGCAGGCGGTTTGTCTTGTGATGGTGTAAGCGGAGGAATCACTACTGTTGATCTAATCAATGGTGCCTTAGGTGGTGGCGGACTAGTAGTTGGACGTAACACAAAGACGGTTACAATTAACGCAGGTACCGGTGCATGGCTTATAGCTGTAATGCCTGGTGGTGGTAAACCTGGTCGGCTTACTCTTGACAATGTTGTATTAGGCGCTCCTCCTGCCGGCTTGCCAGCTACTTACCTGAAGAATGGTAGAATCAATAATGTACTCTTGTCACAAACAATTGCTACTTCGCTGAATGCCCGTTTGAATGGTGGTATTTTAGGCAATTATCCGATAGAAAGCGGTTATATTGTAACAAAGGAAAACAGTACTTGCGGACCGGATGCAGAGCAGGTTGAATGTGGTATACTGGAAGGTCAGAGCCAGAATGCAATCCAATCATTCTGGATGAATACAAACGTGTGGGCTTATCTCACCAACCATGGTGCTAATGAGGCAGACGTTAATGATCTTCTGGATCTCGCTAATGACCTGTTAGGTGGTACAAAAATTCCTGGTGGCGCTACATCTGTTCCATCTTATGCAGACGTAGTAGCTGCACTTGATGCGATCAATAATGCATTTGATGAATGCAGGTTGTCATTAGGTTATTCACCTACTGCTGTAGTATGTCCTCCATTGGAAATAACTCTTACAAGAGCGGCTCCTACTTCTTCTTTAATTGAAGAGGCTACAACTACATTGAATGTAACAGCGTTTCCGAATCCTTATACTGATAACATAAGATTTGTAATCAAGTCTCCTGTATCAGGTCAGGGTGCTTTGGAAGTCTATAACACGCTTGGACAGAAAATGCAGACTGTTTACCAGGGTTACATATTCGCAGGCAGAAGCCAGGTTGTGAATTATACTGTTCCTTCATTGAACAGAACAACCCTGATCTATATGCTCAGAGTAGGTACTCAACGCGTAACAGGTAAGCTGCTAAACATAAAATAAATAGATCCACAAATTGAAGAAAAACCAGTTAAGTCCCTCCCGCTTAGAACGGGAGGGACTTTTTCATATCCGCATTCTGATTTCTTTCTTTTTAACAAATTTCTTAGCGGGAGAGCCTCCAGGATGAAAGGAATAGAATAGATTATAAAAATTTGAAGAAAGCAATTATAATACCTGCCAGAATAGTGTTAAAAACCATCCAGCTTATGATCCTGTTTTCAGCTTTCGACCAATCTTCCTTAGTAGCCAGTCTGTCTTTTTCTGATTGACGATTAATCATACAGCTTATTGTTTATAATCTGATAAGTTTAATTAAGGTAATGATCAGAGAAAAAAGCAATCATCAGTACAACAAGCCATTTCAATTGATCCTTGAGTCCTTGTTCAATACGTATCTCCAATTTGGCAATGTCTTCTTTAAGTAGCAAGTCTATCCTTTTCTGATGCAAACCTTGTATCAATGACGCTTTCTATTTTCTGAACAATTGTTTTTGCATCATCCGGGCCTTTGAATTGCCTATTCAGTGCTTCATATAATTTAAAAGTTTGCGACGATGTTATCATACCCGCGAATAATTGTCACACAAGTTTGGTAGTAATCCGGCATAAATCTGTTTGCTGGTTTTACTGGTTGCCGCTTCACGGGCACTTTTGGAGGACATGGCGCCATGTAACTCCTACATACATTCATGCATTGACTCCGTTTGGTATTTTATTTGTAAAGGGTGATGAGGAGAAATGTTCTATATGAAAATCCCGGCCGCAAAGCAACCGGGATTTATTTAAGATATAATGACTAATGCATTTTTAGAAATGCTTTTAATTGATGACATAACAGTAAGTACCCGTCTTGGTCGGAAAGAAATCATAATCAATCCAACTAAACCCGGCATCTCCCCATGTGGTACCCCATGAGTTCATAATCTTGTAGGCATTTTTTGAATCATCATAGCCGCAGATGACTATGCAATGCGGAAGATTTCCGGAACCTGAAAAAGTTTTCCAGATAAACCCTGCCTTAGCAGTAACAAATGAATTGTCTGCCAGGACAGTGATAATTACAGGATGATTTTTTGAAACCATTGATTTTATTGCTGCTCTATCGGTATTAATGATCTTTGAATAGCTGCCAATTTTATAGTTCAATGCTTCTGTCAGTTGAGCACTTGTGGGCATCAACGAGCAACCATTGATGCTGCTGTATGGCATTGACTGGTAGGTGCTGATGCCTTTATTCATAATAAAATCAAGTGCTGTTTGCATGCTTGTACCTGAACCACAATCGGAACTGAACTTAACCTGGTTGTATAAGAATTCCGGACTAAACACATTGGTTGTATTACTGTATGAAACCGCATTTGTCCGGTAATATTGCTCAGCCGAACGAGCCGCATATCCAATCCCAAATGCTACACAGGAACCTTCTCCGCCCTGGTTACCAACCGGGGGCATTATTAATTGAACGCCACTGGAAGAGGGCGGCTGTACTATAATAGTATTGATCATAACTGTTACAGAGTTTGAGCCCTGATTACCGGCAGCATCTTTTGCAACAGCCTTAATGGTATGATTTCCGGCGGAAAAATTTGAAGTATTC
>JAKFEP010000210.1:0-3264 GCA_036675645.1 Methylotenera sp.
GATGCCTCAGTTCGCAGTACACAAGAACACCAACGCTGCCACCAAGGCTGCCGTGCCCTTTCTGCTTGACGTGCAAAGCGACCTGATTGCCGAGCTCGGCACGAGGGTTGTAGTGCCTCTCTACACGGCTACTGCCATGAAAGGAAAAACTCTCAGAACCCTCACGCCAACGTTTGAAATTGATGACAAACAGTACGTGATGGTGACTCCGCAACTGGCCGGTATCGCTAAGAAACAACTCGGCACTCAAGTTGCCGACCTCTCAGCACAGCGTAATGAAATAATTGCTGCTCTTGATTTGCTTATCACTGGTATTTGATAGGTGTGTCTAACGATTAAGCTAAGGGGCCGCGGAACGCGGTCCCAGCGAATGAAATGAGCGACTTCAGTGCCTTGTTAGGTACTTCCTTGGATTAGAGCCATAAAGACGGAAACCAGCGACCACAATAGACTTAAAGTGATAAAGACTCCTGCGAGACCTGCCACAACGTTACGAAGTTTGGCTGGGACTCCAACCTTGATGAGCCATGCGCTAAGAAATAATGAAACTCCGACCATTCCGGAGAAGTAAACAAATATTGTGGAAAGTAGTGCGATAGTACCAATTGGAAGTTGAAATATTAGGTCTTGCGACTTGAGCGCGCCAGTAATCAGTGCCGCAGTGAGACCAAGCCATTCAATCCATGCAAACCATGAGTTGAAATATTTTTCCCGCTGCCAGCGAAATGGCCATGGATCATACTGTTGATCTTTTTGAGTTGTCACATGAACTCCTGAGGTACCTAACGTTTAGGTTAAGGGGCCGCGGCACGCGGTCCCAGAGAGCGAAGCGAACGATTTGAACCGTTTGTTAGGCTTTTGAAGTCGTGCGCTTTCTGTGTGTGATTGCATAACTGCTTTTACCTGAAACCAGCGCCGAACGAAAGGTAATACTTGAGACCGGCGCTAAACGAAAGCCGAACATCCGGCATTTTCTAAACCTGTGCCGAACGTGATTCGAACGCTGGCGATAAAATGTTGATTTGTGCGAGTAAAGTTATTGAGTTTGAAAAATAAACGCCAGCGCAAATTCACGCAGACCGTGGCAACACCTTGAGTTACAAGCAACAATTGAGTGCCGGATAATTCGCGCTTTCAGGCAACTCGGTGAAATAATTAAACATAAAATTTGAAGCCGCGAACAACAGTGAAATTAATACAAAACCAACAAAAATAGCACCTTCCGGAGGGAGCCTAACGTTTGGTTAAGGGGCCGCGGAACGCGGTCCCGAGCGAGCGCAGCGAGCGGCTTGAACCACTAGTTAGGGTTCATTTTTGGAACACCTGCTCTGGCTTTACCTCATTGCCTGCCGGGTCTTTCAGAGGAGTTACTTTCTGGCACGGCTTGCAGTAGTAGCCAAAGCCCTGATAACTCCAATTGTCGTAGACTACTGGTTTTTGGCATACAGGGCAGTGTGGATTTTTATTTTTGTCCCAGTATATTCCATAGCGAAGTTGGAATTCTGGCTCTGACTTCTGCGTCACGGAATAAAGTAAAACGGCAAAGATTAAGTTGATAAATATAGATAGTAACAATGCTGGCAGGAGCGCTTGCACTGGTATTGCTGCAGAAATAACTGGCCATACAGCAGGGCCAATTATCGAAGCGACCCAACCTAATAGTGCTGTTATGGCTACCACGCACAATGCTACTGTGTTCGACAAAATTGCTTCTTTGGCTCGCGATATGAGAGACATTGATTTGAACCCTAACGGTTAAGCTAAGGGGCCGGCTTTAGCCGGTCCCAGTGAGCGAAGCGAACGATTTGAGCGCATTGTTAGGCTGCCGTGCTTCGGTTTTTGAAGCGCGACCTCATGAGCAAAGCTGTGCGAGCAATAAGCCAGTAAATTATTACCAAGGCCAGCCCCGGTATCCAACCGAATATTGCGGCGAATGCGTTCTTGGCGCCGTCTCCATCGTATATTTCTTGCAGCATTTCTGGAGAGTCTGCAAGCATTACATCCACTTTGACTACGATGATTCGAATGGCAATTATCCACGCCCATGTTAAACCCACTGCTGCTAGCGCTCGGACTGCTGTCTGCAGCCTAGATTTGAATTTGTTTCTCGCGACTAGAACTATGAATGGAATAGCCAGCATTACTAGAAATAGGCCAAGCTTGTAGTGGTGATACATGGGGCCGCCTAACGATTAAGCTAAGGGGCCGCGGAACGCGGTCCCAGCGAACGTAGTGAGCGATTTGAGCGACTTGTTAGGTGCTGCCTAGTGAAACTCAACGAACACCCACTTTTGGTTATCAAGCAAGATTTCCTTGATGAGTGACCACAAGGCCTTCTCATGTCGTTCATGCGCTACGTAGTTCAAAACCTGCTCACAACGAGCGGTTCCTATAATCTCTAACTTGTATGGGGTTTGCTTAGGCCATGACAGGTAGTCATTGAATGCGTCAAGGTTCCCGTTCCACTTGCCACCTGCTGGCTCAATGAGCGCCTTGTTGAATACTTCGATGAAGTCTTCATACGACCCTATTTCCCTGCAATCCACTCGATACATGAGCAGTACCTAACGTTTGGTTAAGGGGCGGGCTTTAGCCCGTCCCAGCGAGCGGAGCGAGCGATTTGAACCAATTGTTATGTGCTTATTGCACGATTTCAATTGGGGTTCCTGCATCAACGGCTTGCCAAATTTCTTCCATTTCTGAATTTTTAACGGCTATGCAGCCATTGGTCCAATTGAAAAATTGGCTGGCGAACGACAACCAACCCAAGCCATTGCGTTGACCGTGAATCATGATGAGTCCGCCAGGGCTCACTCCACGTTTTTTGGCATTCTCAATATCATTTTGATTTGGATAAGATATGTGGATGGCTTTATAAAACGCAGAGTCTTCTTTCTTGTAGTCAAGCAAGTACTTTCCCTCAGGTGTTCTCTCATCACCCTCCTGCTGTTTATGACCCGCTGGGTTAGCCCCAAAGACAACATGATAAGACTTGAATGGTTTGCCATCAGCGATTAAGTATAGTTTTTCCTCGCTTTTATTGACCAACACAGAATCAGCTTTTTGTGCACTAAAAACAGAGCTAGAAAATAAAGCTAACAATATGATTGTGAGATTTTTCACGAGACTACCTTAAGCACATAACGTTTGGTTAAGGGGCCGCGGAACGCGGTCCCAGAGAGCGAAGCGAACGATTTGAACCACTTGTTAGGCCGCGCCGCGGATTTGTGCCGGCAGCATAACGTAAGTGCTCAGCGATGATGG
>JAKFEP010000069.1:0-3262 GCA_036675645.1 Methylotenera sp.
GTTGTTTGAATATTTGGATTGCTTTCCAACCTTAAAAACCAATGCTTTTCATGCCAAAAAAACCTTAAATTATCCGCCTCAAAGTGCTTATTTAATGCGTCTGTCAGAGCATTTGTTTCTGCTGGCTCCAAAGGCAACGGCACTGGCGCAGACACGCAGAAAGTATCCCGCTGCAACACCAAATGTACAGGCGCCGCATATAGCCAGTAGCAGTTGCCTGCATCATTTCCAAGCTGCTGCCAAGCCAATGCTGCATTCCCCAATTTAGGTTTAAATAGTTTTTTAATTAAAGAAAGCATGCAGCTATTTTAGCATTGATGCTACTTGCCACTCTCAATAAAAAAGCCACCTTGCGGTGGCTTTTCCAATAGCTTAACATCAGTTACTTTGCTATTACCAGTACTTACGATCGTTGTGTTTATTATGACCATTCTTATGACCACGACCTTTATTGTCTTTATAGCGTACTGGCTGGTAAACCACAGCAGGTCGATATACTACATTCGTCACGTAACCATTTGGCCTTACTTCAACGTGCACAGGAATATATCGACCTGGGTCTTGCTCTGTCACGGTTGAGTATTGACGACCGTTATACTCATAATTCACTAGGTAGCCAGCAGGCACTTGGTGCCAGTTATCTACAGTGACACAGCTTTCAACTGGGCGTGTCACCACACGTTCACGACCTTGGCTATCACGGCCATTATTGTCGTAACGGTCACCAATTACCGCACCTAAGCCAGCACCAAGCGCTGCCGTTGCAATACGGCCATTACCGCCACCAAATCGGCTGCCAACCAAACCACCCGCAACACCGCCAATAATGGCACCTGTGTTAGAACGTTGTGGTGCTTCGTAGTAGCTTTCACGTACATATTCTGTACGACATTCTTGACGTGGGGTATTCACACGCTCAAATTGTGGTGTAACCGCTGTTACACGACCGCGATCTTCATAAGCATCTTCATGGCCTGCTAACGCAGGTACAGAAACTGTCGCAGCAATTAAACCAATCAATAATGTTTGACGCATTTTAAATCTCCTTGAGTTGTCTGCTTTTTTATTGCAGCAGATGAGACTAAAACGAACCTAAATGGACTTTGTCGACCTAATTATTAGATTAATGATTTTACTTAGTCTGCAATTTAAACTAGACAACGATATCGAGAGATAACAATCAATAGCTTATACATAGTTTCCTATACAACTGAGGCTCTGTGACTATAGTTACTGTGACTAGTTTTTAAGCACTTATACTTGCAACCTAGACTGTAATAGGTGGTATAACCGGAGAAGTCCTATGAAACATTTCATACAAATATCTGCAGTAACTGCTCTAATTTTCGGCAACATTGGCTTTGCTGCTGAAATGGAAAAAATGGGTAAACAGAAACCTGAAGTCGAGCGCACAAAAATTAGCCAAGCCGACGCACTTAAGCAAATCAACAGTAAAAGCTGCAACTTAAGCAACAAAGACGCCGGCTATTTAATATTTAATGGTTTAGATTTGCGTCACTGCAATTTAGAAAACGTTGGCTTTTTTGGTGCTGAACTGATGGGCGCCAACTTAAGTGGTACCAACATGAAAAACAGCTATTTAAACTTGGCGCGGCTGGAGAATGCCAATTTAAGTAAAGCCAACCTGAGCAATGCCACAATATTCCAGCCTATCTTTGGCAAGACCAATTTTGAAGGTGCTAACCTCAGTAATGCCCGTATGATAGGCACGCTGGGGGACGTCAACATGAGTAATGCCAACATAAAGAATGGCCGCTTTGGCTTAGATATCGGCAACCAGCCAATGGGTGCCATGCGTTTTGATGCGATTGGTGGCAATTTTGCTAACAGCAATTTCGAAGGTGCAGACATCAACCGCAGTAACTTTAGGTTTGCCAATTTACGTGGGGCAAATTTGCGCAATACCGATTTGTTCCGCGCCGATTTTAGCAAAGCTGATTTAACTGGTGCGGATATTACTGGCGCCAAAATGGGTGAGGCAGTGTTAGATAGCACGATTATGACCAACGTAAAAGGCATACAAGCCATTAAAGGGTATGATGAAGCCAAGGGTAAGTGTATTGATTGCACGATGGTTGGGAAAACGACTAAATGAAAACTACTAAATAATGAATCTAAAATCGCATCACACGCCTACCGGCATTCGCGACCATATTGCTTTTAGTTTTACCAAGTTTTTGCGTTTCTTTGCTGATACGTTTTTTAAGGGTCGTTATGGACACAGGGCAGTGGTATTAGAAACCATTGCCGCCGTACCCGGCATGGTCGGAGGTGCCCTGCAACATTTAAAATCGCTGCGAAAAATGCAATCCGATCATGGCTGGATCAAAACATTATTGGATGAGGCAGAAAACGAACGCATGCACCTGATGACTTTTGTAAAGATTGCGCAACCCAGTTGGCTTGAGCGTTTTTTGATTATTTTGGTGCAAGGCATTTTTTATAACTGTTTTTTTCTGCTGTATTTAATATCGCCAAAAACAGCGCATCGCGTCGTAGGTTATTTTGAAGAAGAAGCCATCATCAGCTACACCGAGTATCTAGCCGATGTGGAAAGCGGTAAGTACGAAAATGTACCCGCCCCAAAAATTGCAATCGATTATTGGCAACTAGCCCCAGATGCACGTTTGCGTGACGTGATTATTGCGATACGTAATGACGAAATTCTGCATCGGGATGTGAACCATGATTTTGCTAATCAGTTAAGCAAGTAAAACACCTAAATTAGCTATGCGCCATTTTCTCTAATTTAGCGCGGTCACTAATTTCCACATGGCCACGCCCTAATGCTACCCAGCCTTTTTTCTCAAAACGTTTCAATTGGCGACTGACCACTTCGCGAGCGGTACCCAGCTCATCGGCAATCAGCTGATGCGTCCTGCCGATGCTAGCACCGCCGGCATCTAACAACAGTTTAGCCAAGCGCGCATCTAGGCTATGAAACGCCACCTCATCCAGCAATACAATCAAATCACTAATCAGCGCGCCATAGTTAGTCATCACAAAACGGCGGAATATAGGTGAATCGATCATCAACTGGTTAAACGCCGCAGTGGGAATGATCACATCGCGAATCGGCTCTTCTACAATGGTGGAAGCAGGATAATTGCTATTGCCCAGCAGGCAAGTCGTCGTAATGACGCAGGTTTCGCCTGCTGCTACACGATATAACAAAATCTCGCGACCCGATGATGACATCTTATACACACGCGATTGTCCGGCAAGCCGCATCACATAAGCA
>JAKFEP010000045.1:0-20664 GCA_036675645.1 Methylotenera sp.
GGCGCCAATTCATGGATTGTGTCAGATCATTAGGGCTCTTATTTCTATCCGTCAATCACTTGTCTAGAAGTACAAATTACGCCATCTTCAATTAGCATAATTAGCTATATTTCTAATAATTTGGTTAAACAAATTTTTTGAATTTTGGACTAAACAATAGTCTAAATAATCTTGGACATTTATAAACATATTGGAAAATTGGAAGGAGAATATATCATGGACGACAGAAGAGAAGATATTCCAGTCACAACTGGCAAAAACGTAGCACGACCAGCATGGTCTAATTTACATCCAATCGCAGATATGGAAAGAGTACTTGATCGTTTTTTTGGTCGGAGATTTCCATCTTTATTGAATCGACATGAAACGCCACTAATGGATAACCTGTTTGAATTTGAAGGACAGCGTTTACCCAGCCTGGATATGATTGATCGAGATAATGAAGTGTTGGTACGTGCTGAAATTCCTGGTATTGAGAAGAAAGATCTGAATATCTCTCTCAATGACAATTTGCTCACTATCAAAGGTAAATCAAGTAGCGAGAATAAAGACGAACAAGGTGATTATTATCGCCATGAGATTGCCTGCTCATCATTTGCCCGTTCAGTAACTGTGCCTGGAAACGTAGATGCTAGCAAAACAGTGGCAAACTTGAAAGATGGCATTCTTGAGATTAGCTTGCCTAAGGTAGAGTCTTCCCAACGTCAAAATATCGCTATTCAGTAAATAGGTTTGTTTATCCATCTTAGGTAGTGGCACCTAAGCTAGCCATAATAGTATGGCTTGCTGTCGAGCGGCGCATGGCTTATCACTAAAGCACTGCGCCGCTTCAGCGCGTGTGGTGCACACCCACGACAAATTAAAGAACGGCATAAAGTTTGCATAGCTTTATGTATGAAAAATTTACTCAAAAATCAAACCACATATTTATTAATCCTTGCTGGGTCAATACTATCTGCATTTTTTCTTGCCATAGTGCTGCGTTTAGATATTTTAGCCCCTCTTATATGGCTAATTTCCTGTTTAAAATTAATTATTTACATCATTTATTACTACACGCAGTTTGGGGTTGTCTCTGATTTACTTCTTCTTGCAGTATTGTTTTGCGTTACAAAGTTTCTAATTATTTCAATCGATAAATTCATAAATATGGTCAGCAATCAAATTACTAACGATAGAGAAGTTGAGTGAAATCCAACACCTATGTTATTTTTTCGACTATGAATAGGTTATCCAATATCTTTTTTATTATTTTCTAATAGTGTCTGATATTTCATTTATACAATTTTATATAAAAATCCGTATAAAAATTTGCAATAATTTTCCCCGCTGACTGTATTTTAACGCAAGCCGTTGTTACATACCTGTCGAGGCGGTTTCGACCCTAATCTATCCCAGAACTGCCTACCAGAACTTTGAGAAGTCTTGGTAAATAAATTCCTACAAAATTTTAGGACAAATACGCCTGTATGGATTCTTTAAGAAGATGCTGAATAGCACTTATAGAATCTTCAAACTTATTTTAGTAATTACCTATTTTTTGAAAAATTTATTATCCTCAATCCAAAAAGTACGAATCAAATTTATTAAAAGGAAATTAAAATGAACAAATTATTGATAGCATTATTATTTACGGCAGCTACAGGTACCTCTTTTGCTGCTACCACTGATGAAAACAAGGATGACGCTTCAGCGCTGGGAACTTCCGAGAACCCACAAGTTCAGAAACAGCAGAATCGCACAGATAAGGGCGCGGTAGGCGTGCATCAAGAAGGTGTGCCAGATGATGCCAGTAAGCTTGGGACTGCTGAATCACCACAAGTGAAGGCACAAAACAAACGGACGAATAAAGGGCCTTCAGAAAGACCAAGTAAACATAATCCTAAAAACAAAGTCATGAAGGAAAAAGAAGAAAATGCTGGGACATCTAAAGGCAATCCGATTCAGCCGACAGAACCGGAATCGGCTCCTCCAGCTAGCAATTAAATAGTTGCTAATCTGTTATGGGAATACTCAATGTATTCCCATTTTTTGGATATTTAGTTTGCATTGTTACTGCCGGAAATTTTGAATTTACTATAACGAAGAGAACATGATGAAAAATTTAGCGCTACTGTTAACGGCATTTTATACATCAGTCACATTTGCAGATATTGTTGTACCCATCAATCAGGTTAATAAGTCCGGGGTGGGTAAAAGTGTCGGTCAGGTTACAATCACTGAGTCAAAATATGGTGTGGTGTTTACTCCATCACTCAAGAATTTAACTCCGGGTGTCCATGGGTTTCACTTGCATCAAGAGCCAAGCTGCGAGCCGAAAGAGAAAGACGGAAAAATGGAAGCAGCAGGGGCAGCTGGCGGTCATTATGACCCGGCATCTACAAAGGTACATGGAACCCCTTGGGGCGAAGGACACCTTGGAGATTTGCCGCCACTTTATGTAGAAGCCAATGGTTCTTCTAAACAGCCCGTATTGGCCCCGCGCTTAAAACTCGGTGATGTTAGTGGACGTGCAATGATGATTCATGCTGGTGGTGACAACCATTCAGATCACCCTGTTGCATTAGGCGGCGGAGATGCACGCATTGCGTGCGGAGTTATCAAATAGCACACATTTCTTCTTAAAGTTTCCAGATAATTGAAACTTAGACGCTCTGAAGTCCATTTAGGGTTTTTTGGTAATTATTTCCAAGCTGTGTGCGTTAGATGACAGAGTTTTGAAATGAGTAATGACATACTGCCTCTAAATTTCTAAGAGGCATTTATAGATGGATGCTTACTCATTACCACTGTTTCCTCTTAACGTAGTTGTGTGTCCTGGGGGTGTATTACCATTAAAGATATTCGAGGCTAGATATCTTGATATGATACGAGATTGTCTGAGAGATAATTCCCCCTTCGCAATCGTCACCGTCATCCCCGAAAGTGATACCGATTCAAGCAGCTATTTTCCGGTAGCAAGGACAGGAACATTGGTCGGCATTATGGATGTTAATGTCACCACAGTTGGGCTGATGATGATTCGTTGCCTAGGCAAACATAGAATCCACATTAATTCATTTTCACAACAAATAGATGGGTTGGTGATTGGAGAAGTCTCTGATATTGCGAATGACCTTGAAGTGCCCGTCCCCGAAGATTTAGAGTTCACCAGTAGTGCGCTTGAGCAATTACTTGAATCACTGCCAGAACAAGGCATCTCGTCAGAGAATATGCCAGTGCTTAAACCCTATAAATTAGATGATGCTTCATGGGTGGCTAATCGGTGGGTAGAACTGCTGGATCTGCCTTTGCAGCAAAAGCAACGCCTGATGCTGCAAGAAAGCCCTATTGTGCGGCTAGAGGTGATCAACGACATTTTGAGTTCCAGGTTAAGGAAAATGAATTAAAAATAGCATTAACCAAGCTTTAGATTTAGTCCTCTCTATTTAGAAAGTTGGCAATTCATCAAGGCGATATTCAGTATTGGTAATTCCAACTTCTCCAGATGGATATGAAACCGGTTTAAACTCTGTGTAAGTATTAACCCAAGTCCCAAACGCATCCTGCAGTATAAGAAATACTTTATTGCCGGTTGTTAATACCTCTACGACCTCAGTCACTGATGATTCAGCAGGTACATATTCAATAGGGTGAGTGCCTCCAAGCTGCTGCCATAATACATCCGTGATCCGCGTATGATCACGATTAAAACGAACAGCGCTTACAGCGTAGATAAGCATAATTCGCATCTCTTGGAAATCAATTCACATTAAATTGTACACCTGGGGGCTTCATGCATCGTCATTGGATTATGTTTCTTTGTGCCGAATTTCCTAACAAATAGTTAACACTAAAATTTGTGATGTGTTACTTAGCGTACGGACTCATTAAGGCAAACATAGTCAGAATAAATGCCTTCGTGATGATTTCAACAGCAGTTGTTCATAATTGACATTTAATGATCTAAAAGGAGTTTGTATGAACTATCAGGAACGATTAAATCTTGGCAGGTATAGAGGCGGCAGCGGTCGTTCTAGGCCAAGGCTGATGGGGACTAAAACGTTGATTGGTAAAAATGCTTATAGTAAAGATGACGAAAATCTAGGAAGTATTAAAGAAATAATGTTAAACACGTACACAGGCGAAATAAGTTATGCAGTCTTATCATATGATGGAGTAGGGGTAGGCACAAAACTGTTTGCCGTACCTTGGGAGGCCCTTACACTCGACACAGTAAACAAAAGGTTTGTTTTAGATATTGAGAAAAGCACATTGGAAGATGCCCCGGGCTTTGATAAAAACGATTGGCCAGATGCGCCGGATGAATTATGGGTGGCCGAAAGAATCAATACTTCTTTATGGTATTAGCTAGATGGTCCCAGCAATGAAAGCAGGTATTCCACTATATCAACCCTGTAATCAAACCTCAGAACCTACAATAATTTCAAGCACCAATCCACATGCAATAAAAGTTGTGATGTGTTAACCAGCGCACGGACTCACTAAATCTACGAAGTCAGAATAGAGTCATCAATCGTGATTCAACAGATTGACATTTAACAATCTAAAGGAGTTTAGTGATGAACTATCAAGAACGAGATAATTATGGTATGTACAAAAATGACAGTGAAGGGCCTGGACCAAGGCTGATGGGGGCTGACACATTGATTGGTAATGATGTTTATAGTCTGGACGAAGAGAACGTGGGCGATATTAAAGAAATAATGCTGAATACGCAAACAGGTGAAGTCTGTTATGCGGTTCTATCTTATGGTGGCCTATTAGGGATAGGCACAAAACTGTTTGCCGTGCCTTGGGAAGCACTCACACTCGACACAGAAAATAAAAGGTTTGTTTTGAATGTGGATAGCAGCACATTGGAAGCTGCGCCTGGGTTTGATAAAGATGATTGGCCAGATATGGCAGATGACATGTGGGCTGAAAAAATTCATAATTTTTATAGTACTAGCAACCAAAATAGGCTGCCATCACAGCATTAAACAATATTAAACCTCATAAAGGCTCTCAGATTTGAGGGCCTTTTTTAATTTACCCTGCGCTCATTATTTAAGCTAATAAAATTCATATTTGGCATGAAGTCTACTTTCAATTTTTTAAGTTCCCGCATGATGAACAGATTCAATGACTGTTGAATGTCCATATAAGCATTAAAATTATCTGTATCCAATATATATACCACCTCAAACTCCAGATTTTGAGCACCAAATGTTTTGAAATGTGCACGATCGAAAGTAGCTATATCTATTTTCTCAATATAAGATTTAATCAATTCAGGTATCCGCTCCAGGCAATCTGGGTCTGTGTCAAAGCTCACACCAAAGGTAAATGAAACCCGTCTTTTCGACATGCGTTTGTAGTTGTGAATTGTGCTTTTAAGCAATTCGGTATTGCTACAAACAATCTGTTCTCCGTTTATGCTGCGAATATGTGTGCTTTTTAGGCCTATGCGTTCTACAGACCCTGTTATATTTCCGGATACAATAAAGTCGCCTATGACAAAAGGTTTATCTAAACCAATTGAAAGCGAGGCGAACAAGTCACTTAAAATGCTTTGCACCGCCAACGCAACGGCGATACCGCCTATACCCAAACTGGCTACAAAGGCGGTGATGTTTACGCCTACATTAGCCAGTAAAGTTAACAGTAATACTGACCATACTGCCGCCCTGAATATCCAGGAAAGCATGCCGATGATGACAGGGTTCGGCACATCACCGTCGCGATTGATTAACTTTCCGCTCCCCCATAAGTCAATACCTTTTGTCAGCCAAATGGTTACCTGAATGCCAATGACGATAAAAGTGACATGGTCGAGACGATTGACCCACTTTTCTGACAGGTCAAAAAAACGCATTCCCAGTAATAGAGCGAGAAAAACAAATGTAGCTTTGTGCGTAACCCGCAAAACTTCAATTAGCAAATCATCAAATTTACTGGGGGTTTTCAAAGATAAATCGCTTAACTTCGCAATCAGGTAATTCCATGATCCAAGCATCAGAAAAAAATAAAGCAGGCTGAGTACGCCAACAGCCGCCCACTGATAAATGGGCAATGTTAAAAATGTGTGGCTCATCAGCCATTCATTCATATGTTTGTTCCCCGGATTGTTTGTTAAGTGTGTTTGATGAGTAAGCAAACTCAGAATTTAGCCAAGCCATGCCAAGTGTGATTTGCTTTTGAACAATTTTATTGAACTTATTTATTGAATTTAAGATTTTATTAAATACAAGAATAATTGAGATAAGACAATCTCTTAAATTTTAGTAAGAGTACGCTTACATTGGGTCAGTCAATTCTTACTCAGAATTCAGAGATATATACCTACTCATTATCTTTATTAAAAACTACTATTTCTATTCACGCTATTGAAGAGAAATAGTATGCGAATGAATAAAATCGGATATTCAGTAACAGTTCTTTCAACCCTTGCAGTGACCGGATTCATCTGGGCAATGGTTAATAAAAAAATTACCAAACCAATCGAAGCTATACCACCCCCAGTTGATGCAGATATGCAATTAGTTTTAGATGCAATGAAAGCGCTTGGTGGAAAGCCAATCCCGGAAATCAGTCCAGACGAAGCACGCACACAACCGACCCCTACAGATGCAGTAATGAAAGTGTTAAAAGAAAAAGGTGAATCTGTATACCCAGCAGCAGTCGCCGGCGTTGAGACCATTAAAATTACTGGCCCAAATGGTGAAATCCCACTACATATTTATACCCCTTTAGGCATAGGGCCATTCCCTATTGTTGTTTATTTTCATGGGGGTGGATTCGTGCTCGCAGATACCAAAGTTTACGATGCTTCAATCCGAGGTATCGCTAACGGGGCTCAGGCGATTGTGGTCTCAGTAGATTATCATCGTGCCCCGGAATTCAAATTCCCAAATCAGCCTAATGAGGCCTATGCCGCGTACTCATGGGTGCTAAATAATGCTGCAAAAATAAATGGAGACCCTACACGCGTTGCGGTTGCAGGTGAAAGTGCAGGTGGCAACCTGGCAACTGTGGTTTCATTGATGGCTAAAGACAAGAATGAAACCATGCCTGTACACCAGTTATTAATCTACCCACTTGTTGATAACGACATGAGTAATGAATCTTATGCGCGCAATGCTTCCGCAAAGCCGCTAGATGCAAACATGATGAAATGGTTTTTTGGGCATTACTTAAATAATCAGCTAGATGCAAATAGCGCATATGCCTTTCCAAATAAAGCTAAAACGCTTAAAGGACTGCCCCCAACCACATTGATTACCGCTGAAATCGACCCATTGTTTACAGAAGGTAAAAACTTTGCAGAGCGCCTGAAAAAAGAAGGCGTTCTTACTCAATATCAACACTATGCGGGCGTCACACATGAGTTCTTCGGCATGGCAGCTGTGTTAAATAAAGCGCAAGATGCGCAAGCTTTTGCAGCCACAGAGCTTAAGAAAGCATTCAGAAAATCTCTATAAATTAGTTATTCACTATTTATTAATTTTTTAAAAAAGGAAATTGAAAATGGACTCAATCCATAAAAATCAAACAGAAGATAATTATGAAGATCTTCAATCGGATCTGGCAATAGATAAAATAAAGGAAATCGTAGCCAAGTCAAAATCTTGTTTTTTTTGTACCTCACCTAATTTTGAATCGCATTCCAGACCTATGAGTGTGCAACAGGTGGATGATGAAGGTAACCTCTGGTTCTTAAGTGCTGATGACAGCCATAAAAATGATGAACTTGCAACTTACCCTTTCGTTAAATTATATTTTCAGGGATCTCCACATTCAGATTTCCTGTGCCTAGATGGCATTGCGACAGTTACACGTGACAAAGAAAAAATTAAGGAATTATGGGAGTTTGTAATTAGCAATTGGTTTACCGAGGGCATTGACGACCCCCGTATCACTGTCATAAAAGTCACCCCTATTGATGGATATTATTGGGATACAAAACACGGGAATGCAGTAGCGGGCATTAAAATGCTCTTTGGGGCAATGCTACACAGAGCCATGGATGATTCAATCGAAGGAAAATTAAGGATGTAATAAAATTTGCATTGAAGTCTTACGTCTCAAATATAACTTCCAAATATTTAGATTAAATCGCAAAAAAATGTTAGAAAATATTACTTTAAGTTCAATATTTACCTTGCAAAATTACACTTTAGATTTTATGCAGTGGCCCGCCATGGTAGCTACTTTAGCGTCTGCCTGGCTGGTGGCTGCACAATCGAAGGGTAGGAGGAGAGTAGGGTTTTGGGTGTTTATTTTAAGTAATATCTTATGGGCTATATGGGGTATATATGCCAAAGCCTACGCATTAGTCTTGCTGCAGGTAGGACTTTTGCTGCTAAATATTAGAGGTGCTTATAAAAATAAAGTCGAATAAGATAATTTAGCTTTTCGTCGGCAATTTGCTAAAGCTTAATTTACCACTCGACTCAAAAAGTGTTTGGTCACCAAAGCTTTAGTCAGAATGTCTGCTAATCCCAATAAAACTTCACGTTGCTGCGCGGTTAAAGTTTTCGGTTTGGTATCAAATACGCCTATCACCCCAATAACCTCTCCTAAAGGTAATTTAACAGGTGCGCCCGCATAAAACCTAAACTTTTTGCCATCTAGGTCAAAGTCATGATCTTTATGCAACTCGTCTTTATCTAAGTCTGGAATTTCCAGATATTCATTTTTTTTTGAGACCAAACCGCAAAATAGGTCACTTTTAGGAATGTCAGTCACATATGAGTAACCAGCTTCTGATTTGTACCATATACGGTGGTCGTCGACTAATGTGATGATTGCAACAGGGACTTTGCAGATTTTTGCTGCTAGGTTGTTAATTGAATCAAAGAGTATCTCGAATTGAGAGTCTAAAATTAGAAACCTGTTTAAATCAGAAACATCTGTATCTACAAGCACACTTTTGATGGGCTTGACGTTGATTTTAGTATTCATGATATTCTCACTAAGACACTAATCAAAACATCTCATTTGGCAACTTGTGGTTACCAAACGAGTGTTGGATTATCAGTCTACCCTCAATTTTATGGGGTTACAATAAAATTTTTCTGTTGATTTTAATGATGATTCAATTACAAAAAAGTTCATTTTTATCGCAATTGTGTTTGCTAAAGTCTTCATGTTAAAGTCTTAAAAATGAGTGTTGTAACCAGTTTTCAGCCGATCGCAGATCAATCGGCTCAGATGCTTATTTTGGGTAGTATGCCGGGGGTGCTATCTCTTAAAGCCGGTCAATATTATGCACATCCACGTAATGCATTTTGGCCCATTATGGCCAGCTTGTACAATTTTAGTCTTCATTCTACTTACGATAACCGTGTGCAAAGCCTGAAAGAGTCTCACATTGCAGTTTGGGATGTTTTGCATTCTTGTGTACGCGCGGGGAGTCTTGATAGTGCCATTGTGAATGGGTCACGTATTGCGAACGATTTCAGGTCATTTTTCAAACATCACCCAAACATCAAACTCGTCGCTTTTAACGGAACAGAAGCCGAGAAGAGTTTTAAAACCTATGTTTTGCGTGAATTAGACTTGCGTGAAGTGGGTATAGGTGATGTGGCTTTTGTACGACTACCTTCTTCTAGCCCTGCTCACACCAAGTCATTGCAACAAAAGATTGAAGCATGGAGAAAAGCGCTTATAAACCGCCGTCCGGTTTGATATTACCTTTATCTTTGTTTCTTGCTTGCTTAGCGTAATTCGCAGCTTCGTTAGAGAGTTTAAGCGCTATTGCAGCAGATTCAGTTGCTAACCTGGTTGCTTCCGCTGAATCTGCTGAAGCTTTTAATGAAGCCTCTTCGGCGTGATGTGCGGCAGCTAGTGCAGTCGCCGCCGCCGCGGCTGAAGCAGATGCCGCAGCTTCAATAGCCGCTTCTGCAGCCACGGCTGCTGCTTCCGCTGCTTCTTCCGCAGCCTTAATAATTGATTCGTTGGCAGCAATTTTTGCGGTTTGCGCTGCTTTCAAGGCAGCTATTGAAGCCTTATTTGCAGCAGCAGCAGATCTTTGTGCTGCTTCTAGAGACAGTGCTGTTAAAGACTTTAACGAAATCAGGACTTCGTTATACTTTTTGTTTACGTAATTAAAACCGTGACGGAGATTTAAAACTTCTTCTTCAAGCGTTTTTAATTTTGCAAAGATAATTTTTTCTGAAGCAGAGTCCACTTAAAGCCTTTAATTGATTCTGTAATTTAAGAATCATGCGTTATTTTACTAAATTATATTATGTCTATCGTAATCAGAATGAAATTAAATATCAAACTAATCACTTATTTACAACTAAAAACCTTTAGCTGAGCCTACTTAGTTGCGATGCTAGAAAGAAAATTCTTACATAAAAATAGGACAAAACCCTATAAATTAGAAATTCGTATAAGCGTAATCTGCAATTGTCGCGTTTGAATTGAATTTCAAATTTAATTTCGGACAAGACAAAGCGGCAGCCATCATTGGCTGCCGTTTATTTTTTCAGCTATATTTGTATCAGCTCATCTACTTTTTGGAAGTCTTGGTTCGTACGTTTTTCTTTCTGTTCGGGTAAGTTTTTAATAATGCAGGAACATCCCGATTAGCTTCAGCGGCTGCTTCATCAACACTTTTTGGATTTTCCAGCTCAATCCCTTGATTATCAGGCGAGGGCTGGGTTAATGCAGGCTGAGTTAACTCCTCTTCAACCTCCTTTTTTTGACCATTATTTTTCATAATGAGCTTCTTAAAAGTATTTCTAATTAATTGCATTCATTTCAGCCATTGATGATTTCACCGCCATTCGGGTGTAATACTTGACCACTCATATAAGAGGTGTCATCAGAAGCCAAGAAAACATAACAAGGTGCAATCTCGCTTGGTTGGCCGGCGCGACCCATCGGGGTATTCGTACCAAACTTTTTGATTTCTTTTGTGGTAAAAGTAGAGACAATCAGCGGTGTCCAAATTGGGCCAGGCGCCACTGCGTTTACATAAATTCCTTTTTTAAGGAGTTGTTTAGAAAGTGACCTGGTAAAAGTCACGACAGCGCCTTTTGTTGCCGAATAATCAATCAGGTGATCACTGCCGCGGTAAGCGGTTACAGAAGCTGTATTAATAATGCTGCTGCCTTTCTTTAGGTAGGGCAGTGCGGCTTTGATGACATAGAACAGGGGAAATACATTGACGCGAAAGGTATCAACTATTTGAGATTGGTCTAGGCTTAAAAAATCGTCTGTAGAATAATGCTCTGCCGCGTTGTTGACTACAATATTCAGCTTTCCAAATTTCTCTATCGTTTTGTCTACAATGGATTGGCAAAACTTAAGTTCCCTCAAATCCCCAGCAATCAATACACACTCACCCCCAGCTTCTTCAACCAAGAGTTTGGTTTTTTTTGCATCCTCATGCTCATTCAAGTACTGGATAGCTACGCTTGCACCTTCCAACGCATAAGCAATAGCTATCGCTCGTCCAATGCCACTGTCACCCCCTGTAATGAGGGCTACCTTGTTTTTAAGCTTGCCGCTAGCGCGATAATCTTTACGTACATATTCCGGCTCAGGATGCATTTTGCTCTCTAACCCCGGTTTACGAGATTGCTTTTGAGCCGGGTTGGATTTTTTCTGGGTTCCTTGTTTCATATAAATGCCGCCATGATTTGATAGCATTAGGGTAGCGTAAAGCTGAAACTACTTATGTCACTTACCACACCAAAGGCGATATTTCTTAATGAAAACAGCATAATAATTTTAGAAGTAGATTGTGTTCGCTTGCGTACAGATGCGCTTAGGTGCACCTAGTATGCTGATAGTAGGCATTTCTATTTGGCCAATTTATATGAAGCTGCAGTTAAAGGTACTCATAGATTTATTGCTAAACTCTTTTAAAGCCTGGATAGATCATCGCAGCGCTAGCAAAGGCGCAGCATTAGCGTTTTATACGCTATTTTCATTAACGCCAATTTTGATAATAGTGATCGCGGTTGCCGGTTATTTTTTTGGGCATGAAGCTGCACAAGGCCAAATTATTCTGCAAATTCAAGGTTTGGTTGGCCGTAATGGAGCAACGGCGATTCAAGCGCTATTATCCGCAGCACGCGATCCTGCTGGGGGTTTTGTGGCGACCATAATGGCGACTGCGTTGTTAGTGATTGGTGCCACCAGCGTATTTGCAGAGCTTAAAGGTAGCCTAGATGAAGTATGGGGTGCGCCCACTTCTAGCTTATCGCCTCTCGGGGGATTATTAAAAACGCGTTTATTGGCATTTGGCCTAGTATTAACCTTGATGTTTTTATTATTGATTTCACTTGTGATCAGTGCTTTATTGAGTGTGCTTCAACACTACGTAGGCGGCATTTGGAGCAGTTCGGCATCATTGTTTTCCGCCATTTCCGAGCTGGTAACATTTTTTGTGATTACCTGTCTATTTGCCGTGATTTATAAAATGTTGCCAGATACACCTTTATCATGGTCTGATGTATTGATAGGGTCATTATTTACTGCGGGGCTATTTGTTTTAGGCAAATATGCAATTGGTTTATATTTGGGCAATAGTGCAGTAGCTTCAAGTTTTGGCGCTGCTGGCTCCCTAGTTGCGCTGTTGCTGTGGGTTTACTATTCGGCTCAAATATTCTTTTTAGGCGCAGAGTTTACAAAACAATATGCGTTGAGTTTTGGCTCTTTGCAAAAACGCAGCAAGGCTGGCACCACTCTATCGGCTCTCAATGCTGCTCGATGATGGTATTTAGTTTATTCAAGAGATAGCTAAGGAATAACCGAGGAAATAAGATGAGTTTAAAAATTTTAGATGAAGTTATAGTAGATGAAGAAGTGCATTTCAGGGCAAGTCGCAAAAAACTGGTTCATCGATTTGTATTAACTAAACAAGCAATCACAAAATTATCACAGAATAAAGATCTAAACTTTAATAATGAGTCGGGCGTGCTTAGGGTGTTTACAGAAAACAAGTTAGAGATTGCCAAGGCAGCAGAAAATTTACTTGTTAAACAAGACCTTGCTTACGATCCCGTCTATACCATCACAGCAAGCATGGTAACAATTAAATAGTTCTTTTAGTTTTTATCAGAATTTTCTTACATTAAATTAGGAACAAGACTTATGCATAAGTTCAAGCAGTATAAAGTTAAATACAAGTTCTTTAAATTAACTTAGAGGAGCTACCATGAATAGAAACATTATTGAAGGAAACTGGAAACAATTAAAAGGTAAAGTTAAACAAAACTGGGGAAAACTTACAGATGACCAGTTAGATGTGATTGATGGTAAGCGCGACCAATTATCCGGAAAAATCCAGGAAGCATACGGATGTAGTCAGGATGAAGCTGAAAAGCAAATTTCTAACTGGGAAAAAATGCAAAATGATATGAATCGCCATTAGTGCGTTGAATTTCGTTTAATCTCAATACCTCATTGCTTAGATAGCAATGAGGTATTTTATTTAACGCTATATTTTTAACAAGTGTTCTTGTTTATTGGTAGGTGTTTGCCTGACATTAAAATCAGAATTTAAGGGGTTCTGAAATATTGTCATAGGTTTAATCTAGTTACTTCAGTAATATTTTATTACCGATTTTGCTTGTTTTATTTATAGGAGAACATGATGAAAAAACTATTATTAACCCTTTTACCAGTTTTTGCTTTTTCTGCACAGGTAGCAATGGCAGAACCGGTAGATAGTGGACCACCTGCGCAACAGCAGAAAGATGCAGTAACTGACTCAACTTCTAGCGGTAACTATCTTAAAGATGAAGCTGGAACTGCCGTGAATGAAGACACTAGTCAGGCGACGGACATGGATTCTAAAAAAAACCAAGGTAAACACGCTACTCCCAAGCCATTAAAAGGTAAAAGCCATAACAATGAGCCTGAAAAAGGTGGCGTAGAAGTTAAATAGGCTAACAATTTAACACTTATACCGACCCGCCTTGTGCGGGTTTTTATGATTTAGAGTCTAGTTCTTCCCAACGCGCCAATAGCTGTTCCAGCAATCTTTCAATTTCAACCAATCTTGATTGAAGTGTTTTAACAAGTTCTGCTTGCGTTTTATATAGCTCAATATCGGTAAGTTGCGCATTAATACTGGCTTTTTCAGCTTCAAGCTGCTCAATTTTTAAGGGAATTTCAGCCAATTCTTGTTGCTGCTTAAAGCTTAGTTTGGCTGCTTTTGTATCAGTTGTATTATTTGTAGCAGCTTGTGTCGTAGGCTTTTGTTTTTGCGGCGTTTGCTTTGGTAATAAGTTAAAGCGCAGCCAATCATCGTAACCGCCACCAAATTCGGTAAGTACACCGTTGCCTTCAAACGCGATTACCTGCGTCACAGTGTTCTCTAAAAATGCGCGATCATGGCTGACCAAAAATAAAGTGCCAGTGAAATCCTGTAGCAAGCTTTCCAGTAGTTCAAGTGTGTCAATATCCAAGTCATTCGTTGGCTCGTCTAGCACCAGCACATTGGCAGGGCGCGCAAACAGGCGTGCCAGCAACAGGCGATTACGCTCGCCACCAGACAGTGATTTCACTGGCGAACGCGAACGTTGAGGTGGAAACAAAAAGTCTTCCAAGTAACTAATGACGTGTTTGCGTTCGTTGCCGATTTCTACAAAATCGGAGCCCGGACTAATGGTGTCAGCCAGCGTCGCTTCTTCGTTTAATTGCTCACGCATTTGGTCAAAATAAGCCACGTTGATTTTTGTACCGCGATTTATTGTTCCGCTATCTGCTTCAATATCACCAAGAATAAGTTTTAATAAGGTAGTTTTGCCGATACCATTGGCACCCAGCAATCCAATTTTATCGCCACGTAAAATGCGCGTGCTAAAGTTGTTAATCAGGTTTTTGTCACCATAGCTTTTTGAGACGTTCTCCAACTCGGCTACCAGCTTGCCACTGCGCTCGCCCGCATCCAGATTGAGCTTCACGTTGCCTTGGCGCTCACGCCTGGCGGCGCGCTCTAGGCGCAATGCTTCTAGCCTGCGCACACGGCCTTCGTTGCGGGTGCGACGCGCTTTTATGCCTTGGCGAATCCATACTTCCTCTTGTGCCAGCACTTTGTCAAACTTGGCAGCATGCGTTTCTTCTACCGCCACCAATTCTTCTTTTTTAATTTGATATGCCGTAAAGTTGCCAACAAAATCAGTTAACTTGCCACGGTCTAGCTCGGTGATGCGGGTGGCGAGCTTGTCTAAAAAGCGTCTGTCATGCGTAATAAATAGTACGCTACCGTTAAAGCCGAGTAACAAGTCTTCTAGCCACTCAATCGCTTCCAAGTCTAAATGGTTGGTTGGCTCATCCAGCAATAATACTTCTGGCTCGGCTACCAGCGCGCGACCAAGTGCCACGCGTTTGCGCCAGCCGCCAGAAAGGGTAGACACCAGCGCATCTGCATCCAGCTTCAAGCGCGTCAACACAGTTTCCACGCGTGATTGCGCTGCCCAGCCATTTTGCATATCCAAGTCGTGTTGCAAGTGCTGCATCTTTTCCATCAATGCTTCAATATCGGCATCCGGCATACCCATGTCGTGCGTCACTTGATGGTAATCGATAATGATTTGTTGCAATGCGCCTAAGCCTTCGGCGACTGCTTCAAACACGGTATGCGTGGTATCTAGCTCTGGCTCTTGCGGCACATATACCACGCGCGCATTGGGTGCGCGCCACACGTTGCCATCGTCTAACTTAATGGTACCAGCAATAGCTTTAAGCAAACTCGATTTGCCCGCACCATTGCGGCCAATCAAGCCGACACGCTCACCCGCATCCAGTTGAAATGCAGCGTGGTCGAGTAGGGCGTGGTGACCAAAGGCAAGGCTAGCGTTATCGAGGGTGATAAAAGGCATGGGTGATTACTGCAAAAAATAGTGAGCGCGTATTATAAGCCAGTTAGATGAATAACTTACTTTATTGATAATGAGGTTTTCTAAGTCATGTAAACGCAATAAAATGTAGACATGCTATCAAAAACATTTAAGGAGAATAAAATGAAGAAAGTTTATCAACCTTCAGCAATCAAAGCCCTAGTGGCTTCAGCCATGCTGTTCAGTACTATAAATGTTTATGCTGATGAGCCTAAAGTAGCGGAGAGCGACAAGCCAGTGGTTGAGCAAATTGTGAATACCCTCACAACGCTTTCAGGCGGCCCGCACCAAGGTTATCGCGCTAATCACGCCAAAGGTATTGTGGTATTGGGTGAATTTACGCCAGCAAAATCAGCTGCCGCCGTCACTAAAGCGGCGCATTTACAAGATGCCGTTAGTCCTGTCATTGTGCGTTTTTCAAACGCAACAGGCGTACCCAATATCCCAGATGCCGATGGACATGCTTTCCCAAAAGGTATTGCGATTCGCTTTATGTTGGAGGATGGCAGCTTCACCGACATTGTGAGTATTTCAACCAATGGCTTTCCCGCAGCTAAGCCTGAAGATTTTCTGGGCTTGCTCAATGCGATTGCAGCCAGCGGTCCAGATGTTGCAAAACCAACGCCAGTTGAGCAATTTTTAGGTGCACATCCAGCCGCACTTGCTTTTGTACAAATGCCTAAACAACCGCCAGTCAGTTTTGCCACACAACCGTTTTACGGGGTAAATGCATTTAAATTTACCAATGCAAAAGGTGAAGCGCAATATGGACGTTATCGTATTACGCCAGTCACTGGTGAGGAATTTTTGAGCAAAGAGCAAGCGGCCAGTGCCACGCCAAATTACCTGTTTGAAGAGTTACCTGCACGTTTGGCTAAAGCACCTGTTAGCTACAAACTGGCTCTGCAATTGGCGGAACCAGGTGATGCGCTAAATGATCCGACAGTATTATGGCCGGAAAGCAGAAAACTAGTAGAGCTAGGGACATTAACGCTTAAAAAGGCAGATGCGGATGGCGTAAAGTTCGAAAAAGCCACCATGTTTAATCCGTTAGCACTGGTTGATGGCATTGAGCCTTCAGATGACCCGATTCTGTTGGCACGCCCTGGTGCATACGCCGTCAGTTACGGTAGGCGTTTAGGGCAATAAATTTGTGATAACAAGTTGATTACCAAATAAAACTTATCCAGGTAGCGAGAAAATCAATATCACCTCCACCAGCTTTATCTACCTGAGTGCTTGTGAACATATGAACGTAGGACGCGGTGGCGACCATGTGCCGGTTAATTTTCCATTGTGCGGCGGCTTCTACAGCAGTCCCCACATATTTGGATGTATCAGTAGCTGGTAGTAATACACCGCCAGTCGTGGCATAAAGCGCGTCCTGCTTGGTGTGTCGCCAGATGGCATCACTGCCAAATGTAATCGTCAGGTCTTCTCTGGGTTGCATCTGCAATGAGAGATGAATGTCAGCTAAATTGGCTGGACGAAAGAACGCCGCATCATTGAAATAATTTGCTTTAAAAAATAATGGATTAAAAGTTTCTAACTCCCCATCATTTTTATTCCTATCACCACTTGCGATATCCGCCTTAACACCTACTCTTGGATGCCAAGCAAAATCTTTAAAGGTGTAACCGGTATCGGTAGCAAATGTCCAGGCTCTAATATTCTTGTCTCCGATCTCTCCAAGCTGAGCAACGGCTTCCCAGTCGTAGTCCCATTGCCCGCTTTTCCCAAACCATCGAAAACCTAAGGTATGTCGATCCTCTGTACCCTGAGCGCCAATATAAGCAGCTTCTTCATTACGATAATTTAAGTAATAAACGTCTAAGCTGCCCGGTGCTTCACCCAATGGCCAGCTGGAATAAACGCCACTAAAAGTTTGTGCCGGATTTTCCCTATCAGCATCATATCTATCTTCTTTCACCGGGCGGGCCAAAAACGCATACAGTTTCTTGTTGCCTTCGTTAGAATGGATAAACTGCAAGCCATCAAATTTCAGTTGTGTATTAGGGCCGGCTCGCGTTGCAATCAATCTTCCAGATCCGTAAGTCATCGAGAATCTACCTGCACGGATGGTTTGCCTATTCCCATTTGGGGTTGGATCCCCAAAAGTATAATCGACGAAGGCTTGCTGTAAGTCGAGGGGGTTCTGATTTACGTCTAGCTTTTGTTCCCCTCCGAACTGCAAACTTGATATCCCTTGAACAAAAAATCTGAGGCGTTCATTTGCATGGATGTCTGCATGTAGCATGATTCTTTGTAGACCATAATGGTCACTTTCTGGACCCTTTATGCCGAAGCTTTGATTATGATACTGCTCGTATCGCTCCCTGATTTCTCCACCCAAGCTTAGGTAGCTTTCTGGGTTGTCTTGGTCTAATGGAATGTACTTCAATGCATCAAAAGGGTCAGTACGTTTTGCAGGATCAGCCAAATGTGAATATCGCTCTGTGTAACGCAAGATTGTATAAGGAGGGGGCTTCGAGTTCGGTGCTCCAAATGGTACATCTTCTGCAAGAATCGAATCCTGTGGCTGAACTAATTGTTTTTCCGATTTTTGATCACTAGGAAGTGCGTAATCTGTGGCCATGGCTGGAAAGGTCATCAAAATGGCGGTCATTGCCAGTGATGCCTTCAATATAATCGGCCACACACTAGGCGATTTGCTTGCTTTGTTCATAGTTTTATCAAATTCTAAAATGCTTGTTTAATGGCGATCAGTTGAGGGAAATAACAAGAGCGACTGGAAGGGGCATAAACCCCTTCTTATCAGACGCTAATACTATTTATTGCCACTTTGTGCGTTATAGGAAGTAATCAAACAAACCAATTAGTTAAATAGCCACTTATGAACTAACTTTGTATAACGTGGCATGACTACATACACCATCATCAATACCACAAGAAATGTAAGGCTCAATACTTTCATTGGATGATTTACAGTAATTGAAACCCTAGTTATCAGCCAATCAATAAGCGCAGACATAGCAAGCACTAATGGAAAAATAGCTGACCAAGTCACCAAAAACTGTTTCCACTTGGTCGGCAATTTGGCTTTAGCTTCTTCTGGCGTGAACCAAAAGTCTAAGCCACTGCGTACAAAGAATTTATCATCCTCAACAAGATACGGTTTTACTTTTTCAATGAGTTTTTTTCTATCGTCAGATTCCATCCAAGTAAGTAGATTTTTACGCGTATCAAACCGAATAATCACGGTATAAGTGACTGTAGCGCCAGCTACTGGGTGCACGATGCCAACCCCCATGTGCCCGGGATAACTTTTAGAAACTGGGATAATTTCCTTTAACCACGCTTCATAATTGGTTTTAGAGTCTTCTTTCACATGATGTGAAATGACAACGGTCGCCGTTTGTTCGGTGGCTATTTGTTCAGTATTTAAAGTCGAAGTCATTCCTATCTCTCCGGTATTTAATATTCACCAAGACCTCTATGGGCCTTGGTGATATTCATTATTATTTATTGGATGCGTTGTAGCTGGTAAAGAGGTTTTTGTAGTCTGGAATATGGTTAGCACATAGATTACCTAAACCCTCAATATCACGACGCCAGTCGCGGTGCAGCTCACAGGCCACGCCAAACCATGTCATCATTTGGGCACCCGCGGCTGACATGCGATCCCATGCCGCAGCGCGTGTCATTTCGTTGAATGTGCCAGAGGCGTCGGCCACCACAAACACTTCAAAGCCTTCTTCAATCGCTGATAATGCAGGGAATGCGACGCATACCTCTGTCACTACGCCTGCGATAATCAATTGCTTTTTGCCAGTGGCTTTAATCGCTCTAACGAAATCTTCGTTATCCCAAGCGTTAATTTGGCCTGGCCGTGCGATATAAGGCGCGTCTGGAAACATCGCCTTTAATTCTGGCATTAGTGGGCCATTCGGGCCAGATTCAAAGCTGGTGGTCAGGATGGTCGGCAGATTGAAAAATTTTGCTGAATCAGCCAAAGCCATAATATTGTTTTTGAATTTATCTGGTTCTACATCACGTACCAGTGATAAAAGTCCTGCTTGGTGGTCTACCAGTAATACAACTGCGTTATCGCGATCTAGACGTACGTATGGTTTGTTCATGATTATTTTCCTTAAAGAAGTTATTGTTTAGTAAAAAAAGTTAATGTTACAAAGTTAGTATTTCAAAATTTTGTTTCAAAGATATGTTTCAAATGTTTTTTAAAAGTTATTTAGTATGGAAGATCAAAAAGCAGCAGTTCAACCTCCTTTGCGTTTGTAAAATTCACTTCAGAAGTATCTTTAATTTTTAAAGCGTCACCACTATTTAAAGCAACGCCATTTACTTCAACTTGCCCATGAATCACATGCACATAAGCGGTTCGTCCAGCAGCTAACTGATGCTGTACTTGGTCTGATTCACCTAATATCGCCGCATAAATGTTGGCATCTTGATGGATAAGCACAGAGCCATCTTTGCCGTCAGATGAGGCGATTAAACGCAAATTGCCAATTTTAGAAGCGGTATCAAAGTGCTTTTCTTCGTAGCTTGGTGGTATGCCTTTTACATTTGGCTCAATCCAAATTTGTAAGAAGTGAACACGCTCTGTACTAGAGTGATTAAACTCGCTGTGACTTACGCCAGTGCCCGCACTCATTCTTTGTACATCGCCATATTGAATGACTGAGCCAGTACCCATGCTGTCTTTATGTTCTAGCGCACCACTTAATACATAAGAGATAATTTCCATGTCACTGTGGCTATGCGTGCCAAATCCTTTAGCAGGTTGTACGCGGTCTTCATTAATCACCACAAGCGGGCCAAATCCCATTTCTTC
>JAKFEP010000146.1:0-3246 GCA_036675645.1 Methylotenera sp.
CTATCATGGCGCGCGCGCTATCTAACGCCTCTTCATCACCACTTTGTTGATAGGCATTGCGCATTTCTTCGTACACTGCAGCGCGTTTGTTGCCGAGTTTTTTAATGGCAGCGATGGCTTTTTCTTCAAAGCCTGCTTCTTTGCCATATATGTGGTTAAAGCGGCGCGCAATTTCACGGGTGAATTCAATATGCGGAATCTGGTCTTCGCCCACTGGCACCTGCGTTGCCTTATAAATCAGAATATCCGCGCTTTGTAATAGTGGATAGCCCAAAAAGCCGTAAGTAGATAAATCTTTGCTAGCGAGTTTTTCTTGCTGGTCTTTGTAGGTGGGCACGCGCTCTAGCCAGCTCAGCGGCGTAATCATAGAAAGTAGCGTGTGTAACTCTGCGTGTTCTGGCACACGCGATTGAATGAAAATGGTGGCATTGGCAGGATCTACGCCAGCCGCCAGCCAATCGATAACCATCTCCCATACCGATTCTTCGATGATTTCTGGCGTGTCATAATGCGTTGTTAAAGCATGCCAATCGGCCACAAAAAACAAACATTCATGCTCATGCTGTAATTTAATCCAATTTTTAAGTACGCCGTTGTAATGCCCAAGATGTAAATTGCCTGTGGGGCGCATGCCAGATAAGACGCGTTCGATTGCCATGAAAATAGTACCTAATTTTTTAAGAGGTTTTTATAAAAATGATTATAAGAATAATAGCCAAAAAATATACGCTAAACAAAAATACGAAAAATAATTTGCTGAAAAAACTCAATAAACGGTGAAAGTATTTTGCCCAGCACACCCATAAACATCAATACGATTAAAATGATAAAGCCATATTGTTCTACCCGTGATAACTGCATGCCCAAATTGTGCGGCAATAAACTTACCGCAATGCGCCCACCATCCAGCGGTGGCATCGGCAGTAAATTGAGTACCATCAACACAATATTAATAGTGATGCCGACATAGGCCATCTCAATAAACATATACGCCGCGCTGGGGAAATCACCAGCATCTATGCCACGCTTTACAAAACCTAACAAAATGCCCCAAGCAATCGCCATCACCAAGTTAGAAGCTGGCCCAGCTGCCGCCACCCAAAGCATGTCTTTTTTGGGATTGCGCAGGTTATTAAAGTTAACTGGCACCGGTTTAGCCCAGCCAAATAAGATGCCGCCCACTATGAGCGTCAGCGCGGGCAATAAAATGGTGCCAACCAAATCAATATGCCGAAACGGGTTAAGTGAAATGCGCCCCATTCTTTCTGCAGTTAAATCACCAAAATATTTTGCCGCATAACCGTGCGAGGCTTCGTGCACAGTAATCGCAAAAATAATAGGCACGGCAGAAATTACGATTTTAAGAATCAGTGCTTCTAGTTGCATGGTCAAACTTTCCTAAGTTTTTGGCCTTTTATCAAAGCCCAAACGGCGTTGCGTCGGCCACACCTTGCCGAATCAATGCTGGCGCGCTTTCTGTTAAATCAATCACAGTCGTCAGTCCTGCTAAGCTAATCGCGGAATCTATGACCAAATCAACAGTGTGCTCAAGCCGCTCGCGAATTTCCCAAGCCTCGTTCAACGGTTCGTCATCGTCTGGTAATTGTAAAGTCATACTTAATAATGGCTCAGCAAGTTCTTCCAGCAAGGCTTGCACTACCGCATGATTTGGCACACGAATGCCCACCGCACTACGCTTAGGATGCTGCAAACGACGTGGCACCTCTTTAGTAGCCTTAAGCACAAAGGTGTAGGCGCCCGGCGTGTTAGCTTTAAGTAAGCGAAACTGGCTATTACCCACTTGCGCATAGGTCGCGAGCTCGCTCAAGTTGCTGCAAATCAAGGTGAAAAGATGGCCTTCATCCAGCCCGCGAATTTGACGAATTTTATCTTGCGCATCCTTAAAGCCTATCATGCAGCCCAGTGCGTAACTACTGTCAGTGGGATACGCGATGACTCCGCCTTCGCGCAAAATTTCCACTGTGTGTTTAATGAGCCTTGCCTGCGGATTTTCGGCGTTGATAACAAAGTACTGCGCCATCTATTGAATAGACTGCGCTTCTGGCCAATCGTCCCACACTGGCACACAACCATCGGGCAAATCTGGAATACAACCCATCTCCATATACGAAATGCCTGAGCCGTGGAAATCGGATCCCAGCGACGATTTAAGGCTGAATTTATGCGCAATTTTGGCAAATTGTTGATATTGCGGCGGTGTGTGGCTACCTGTCACCACCTCAATTGCTGCGCCGCCCAAACTTCTAAATTCGTGCATGAGCAACAACATATTAATCGTGCCTAAATCGTAACGGCCCGGATGCGCGATGACCGCTTGCCCACCCGCGCCCTTAATTAAATCTACCGCAGACTTTAAATCCATCCATTCATGCTCTTTAAAGCCGGGCTTGCCTTTAACTAGATATTTTTTAAACACACTTTTGGTATCTTTCGCGTGGCCGTTATCTACTAAAAAGCGTGCAAAATGTGTGCGCGTGATAATACTTTGCTTTGCCAATGCTTTTGCACCTTCATAAGCGCCATGAATACCTACGCGCGCTAAATCTGCCCCCATCTCTTGCGCACGCTCATCCCGGCCTATACGCACTTTATCGAGCGCTGCATTTAACGGGGCGTTATGAGCATCTACTTTTAAGCCAACAATATGTAACGTGCGGCGCTTCCAAGTCACTGAGATTTCCACACCGTTTATAAATTGAATATCATGCTCAAGTGCGGCTTCTCTTGCAGCTTGAAGACCGCCCAAATCATCGTGATCTGTCAGCGCCAGCACTTTTACACCGCGCTTTGCCGCATGCGCCACTAAATCTGGTGGTGACAACAAGCCATCAGAAACAGTAGAGTGACAATGAAGGTCGAACAATGCGGCCATGCGTTATGATTCTCTTAAAAGTAATTCGAAATGCTTTTGCAATACTTTTGCAAAATAAGACAAATCATAGCAAAATACTGCATTTACAGATAGCGTTGCTTTTGACAGCAGCCTTCAAATCACAAGGCCTACATGAAATTTTTCTTCGATTTACTTCCCGTTATTTTATTTTTTGTTGGCTTTAAGTTATATGGCATCTTTGCAGCCACCGCCATTGCCATTGCCACTACCTTGGCGATGATTATTTACGCCAAAATTCGCCACGGAAAAATAGAAAAAATGCTGCTGATTAACGGCGCTATCATTAGTGTATTGGGTGGCGTTACTCTTTTACTGCAAGATAAAACTTACAT
>JAKFEP010000122.1:0-20435 GCA_036675645.1 Methylotenera sp.
TAGACTAGATAAAGGGCGGGCCGCTATGGTGCGTCGCTCTCGAAGCGATTGTTTGGCCTGTAAAGTCAAACAATGACCCATGTTTCACATCTGGCTGTGCCGAGTTTGACCTCGCGCTGTAGCGACGCTTGGGGCGTATCGAAACTGCATACTTGCATTACAAGTATGCTAAAAAGCAACGGCCTCTGACTGCGCTCTGTTAGCTTACAATTTGTTCGGCGACAGCTTCCTTGAGTCCAGCTGCCGCTTGGGATGCAAGAGCAAAAGCCGCTGCTTCTGAGTCTTGAAATTCTTCCAGAGCATACACTTTACCCCACTTAAGCGTGAACACGTGCAGACCACGGTTGTTATATGCCTCCCCGTTAAGCAGCGTTGCAGTGCCGTCCCACTCGACAAACACATTGGTATTCCACGGCCAACCCACTACCCAGACGTTGTTGACCTTGATATGGAGTTTGGGTTGTACGCGGCCGAGGCGCTCAAACCAGCAGCGTAGTGCTGCTTTATCGTGACGCTCACCGCCTAGCGCGTGTGTGCCAGAAACGCGATGATGGATATTTGGCGCGACTGCTTCCACCGCCTCATCCCAGCGATGATTGTTGACGTGGTCAAAGGTCTGACGGATTTTTTTCTGAACAATGTAACTGTATAGCATTAGAATTCCTCCTATTATTTAGGCCTTACATTAACTAATTAACAAGTTTCTTGAATATCTGTTTAACTGCATCAGGATTATCTACGCTTAGAAAGTGTCCTGAATTCGCTACAAATTCGATTTTGGATTGAGGGATTTTGGATGACGTTGCAGATGTTTCTTTACTGCTCGACCAATCATTTTGACCGTAGACCAGTGTTACTGGGCATTTAACTTTACTATAAAGCGTTGGTGCTTTTGCCCAGCTTCTCCAATTCGCCAATATATTCCGTTCAACGTAACGATAACCAGGTTTATGCCCAGTTTTATCGAAAAGTTTGACTAATGGTGCAGGCATTTTTTTAATATTTGTAACCCCGCCATTCATCACTAAGCTCAAAATGAAGCTATTTTCCAGTGCTGCGAAAATAGCCCCAATCACTGGAATAGAGAAATGCCACATCAAGAAGTTAGCGATGAAACTCCCACGTCGGATGCCATCTGCATAGCGCTTTTCATAGTCGTAAGTGTTAATAGCAATAACTTGTTTTATCTTTTCAGGGATTGTTGCCGCAACCGTTAATGATAAAGTCGCACCAATAGACTCACCTACCAACGTTATATTATTCAGTCTTAATTGATTGATGACATCAATCACAGATTCTCTTAAATATGGTTCGTCATAGTTAATTTTATTACTGTTCGATGATTCGCCATGGCCAGGAAGATCTATTGCATAAACGGCATAGTTTTGAGCTAGTCTTGGAATTATTTGGTGGAAATACTCAATTTGCGTCCTGATGGTATGCATGAGCACCAATGGTTCTCCTTGACCTGTTCGGATGACCCTTACCTTTTGCCCATCAGCAATATTGACAAAGTGCTCAGTGCCGCTAATTTTTATATCATTAGAAATCATCTTGTCCTCCTTATATCTATTGCTGCTTAGTTAATGTGTGTATTGGCTGTACTTGAGACGTTTGAAGTGCTCTCTTCCCAACCGCCACCCAGAGCCTTAAAGACCGCAACCGCCGATCTGGAGGATTCGATTTGCGCTTGCGCTTTTGCATCAGAGGTTCTCAATAGATTTTCATCTGCATGTAACACCTCAATCAAGCTAACGACGCCTTTTTGATAAGCCATGAAAGAGGATTTTCGCGCTTCGGTAAGCGATTGCTCGCCTTGTAACAAAGCTTCTGTCTGCTCTTCACGTTTAACTAGGGCAGAGATGGCATTCTCTACATCCTCGGTCGCCCGCAGCGCTGCCAGTCGATAGGCGGCCAAAGCCTCGCTTTCTTGACCTTTTGCTTGATCGATCTGTGCATCAATTCGTGCAAAATCAAATAAACGCCAGCGTAAGCCCACAACTCCGGCTGCTTGGTTAGCGGCGCTGCTGAATAGATTCCCACCCGATATTGCTGTCGCACTACCAATCAACAAGCTCAGCGCGAGCTTTGGATAATATTCAGCAACTGCCACGCCAATTTTTGCATTGGCTGCCGCTAACCGACGTTCCGCGACGATCAGATCTGGTCTTTGACGCAGCAAATCTGAGGGGGAACCCATTGAGGAAACTTGAGGAGCAACAGGAATCGGGCCGACTTTACCAAGTTCAGCTCTATAGGTGCCAGGTGCAACCCCCAGCATCACATCCAAGGCATTCATGGCCGCATCGAGCCCAGCTTCAAGCACTGGAATAGTTGCTTTTACCTGAGCAATAGCGCCTTCTGTTTGCTGCACCTGAAGCCTAGGCGCAAGCCCTTTGGAATACAGTAGATTTACTTTCGAGAGAAGTTGCTGCTGCGTTTCGAGTTGTTGCCTAGCGATGCCTAGACGAGACTGTAAGCCACGGATAGTGATGTAAACATCTGCTGTTTGTGCTGCAACTGCAAGGCGAGTTGCGGTTGCCCCAGCCTCGGCCGCTTGATATTCTGCGAGCGCAGCCTCTCGCTCGCGGCGCAAGCCACCAAACACATCTAACTCCCAACCTGCATTCAGGTTTGCTTCGTAAAGATTCCCGTTCCTGTCATAGCCTGGAACAGCATTAAGTAATTGCCCTATAGGAGTTTCAAGCGATTGGTGATTTCTTGTCGCTTGCGCACTTATATTACCTGAAGGAAGTAACGCTGCACGCGCCGCCCCAAGACCAGACCGAGCTTGCGCAATGCGTGCTGATGCCTGCGCAATATCTAAATTTTGTTCTAGGGCCAGTAGCACGAAACGAGTTAATTGCGGATCACTGAATCCATTCCACCAAGTTGCAAGATTTGCGTTTGCAAGGTCAGCATTAGAAAGTGCATTTCGCTTCTCAAGCTGGGCCTTACCAAGATAATGATCTGGGAGTGCTATGTCTGGCTTTCTATAATCAGGGCCGACTGCGCAACCGGTTATAAAACTAACACTTAACAAAATAGCAATAGGACGAGAAAAAAACATGGCGTTCCTTGAACTTATGTACATTAATAAGTGACTATATTACAATATGGTCACTATTTGTCAATCCCCTAAAGTCAAGGTATGCTATAAAAATGATTAAAAAACTACAACCCATCCCAAGAGGCCCCTCTGAACATAGTGTTCGAGATCAGATTGTTGAAGCTGCTGCAGAGTATTTCAGCCGCTATGGCTACGAAAAAACAACCGTTTCCGATCTGGCTAAAGAAATTGGTTTTTCTAAGGCCTACATCTATAAATTCTTTGCAACCAAGCAATCCATTGGCGAGGTTATTTGCTCCAACACATTGAAAGCGATTTTGAAAGCTATTGATGAAGGAATGGTGGATGCCCCCACAGCTTCTGAGCAGTTTCGGCGTATGTTTAAGGCGGCGGTAGAAGCAAGTACGCAGCTATTTTTCGAAGATCGCAAGCTCTATGACATCGCAGCGTCCGCTGCAGGCGAGCAATGGCAAGCTTGTAATGCCTATCAGGATCAAATCAAAAAAATCATCTTGCAGATTATCCGCGATGGGCGTGAAACAGGCGAGTTTGAGCGTAAGACGCCAATAGATGAGACCGTAAATGCCATCTATTTGGTGATGCAACCCTACAGCAACCCTTTGTTGCTACAACACAACCTTGACCTCACAGAACAGGCTCCAATAATTCTCTCTAATTTAGTATTGAGAAGTTTAGCCCCATAAATAACTTCTGAAAAAATACTAGTGACTATTGACTTAATTAGTCACTAGTAGGAGAATGCAGGTTACTATTTTCCCGAGGGGACCTTCATGCTTCGCCGTAAACTTATCTCAGCTATCGTTATTGGCCTATTCCCACTGGCATTTGTTGCATGCAGTGAAAAAACGCCGACTGACCCCCGCACCCAAATTCCATTGGTTAAAACGGGGAGCGTTCAAGCTGCTTCTGATTCATCGCGTTCATTCACAGGAACCGTCGCTGCCAGAGTTCAAAGCGATCTAGCATTTCGTGTCCACGGAAAAGTGCTCGAACGTTTAGTCGATACAGGCCAAAACGTCAAACGTGGTCAGCCACTCGTGCGCATAGATTCTATCGATCTGCAATTGACGGCACATGCACAACATGAAGCGGTCGTGGCCGCAAAGGCCCGCGCCAATCAAGCAGCAGCAGAAGAAATTAGACATCGGGGTCTTGTAGAAGAAGGTGCTATCTCCGCTTCAACTTATGATCAAATCAAGGCGGCGGCGGATTCAGCCAAAGCACAACTCGAGGCAGCTCAGGCTCAAGCGAATGTGGCAAAGAATGCATCCAGCTATGCAGTCTTACTCGCTGATGCGGACGGTGTTGTAGTAGACACGCTGGCTGAACCAGGACAAGTCGTCAACGCAGGCCAGACGGTCGTGCGTATAGCGCATTCGGGCAAGCGCGAAGCTATCGTACATCTACCGGAGACCCTGCGTCCCACCTTAGGTTCTATTGCGCAGGCGACACTTTACGGCAAGGATAATCAGGCCGTACCGGCGAAACTCAGGCAGCTTTCGGAGTCAGCAGATGGGGTGTCGCGTACATATGAAGCGAGGTATGTACTGGATGAAGCATTAGCCAAAGCGCCACTCGGTGCAACTATCACCATTCAGATCAAGGAAAGCGGCTCTCCCGCGAAAACAGGCCTAGCAGTGCCTATCGGAGCCGTTTTTGATTCGGGCAAAGGTACAGGTGTTTGGGTGCTTGACGGGCACCCAATCCACGTCACCTGGCGACCAGTAAAAATTCTAAGCCTAAGTGATGATGCCGCACGTATAGAAGGCAATCTCAAGGTAAATGATCAAATTATCACACTGGGTGCCCATCTCCTTCACGAAGGCGAAAAAGTCAGAGTCGCGACTAGCGACGCGGGTATTTCCGGTTTGAACGATGGAGAGGTGAAATGAGCGGCTTCAATCTTTCGGCGCTTGCAGTACGTGAGCGGTCGATCACCTTATTCCTGATCATTCTGATAACGATCGCGGGCACCATCGCCTTTTTCAAGATGGGCAGAGCCGAAGATCCTCCCTTTACGATAAAGATAATGACCGTGATTACGGCTTGGCCGGGGGCGACGGCTCAGGAAATGCAGGATCAGGTTGCGGAAAAGATTGAAAAGCGTATGCAGGAGTTGCGCTGGTACGACCGTACGGAAACCTTCACCCGCCCTGGTCTGGCCTTTACCACAGTGACTCTGCTCGACAGTACACCGCCATCAGAAGTTAAAGAAGAGTTCTACCAGGCGCGAAAGAAAATAAGCGACGAATCAAAAAATCTACCGGCTGGAGTCATCGGCCCTATGGTGAATGACGAATATGCAGACGTTACCTTTGCTTTGTTTGCATTAAAAGCAAAAGGAGAACCACAACGGCTATTAGCTCGCGACGCTGAAAAAATGCGTCAGCGTCTGCTGCATGTGGCTGGCGTGAAAAAAGTGAACATCATCGGGGAGCAACCCGAGCGTATTTACGTCGCCTTTTCCCATGACCGCCTTGCGACCCTGGGAATTTCACCGCAGGAAATTTTTTCTGCGCTAAATAACCAAAATGCCTTAACGCCAGCAGGCTCGATCGACACCAAAGGTGCAAAAGTATTTATCCGTATTGAAGGCGCTTTTGACCAACTGCAGAAAATTCGTGACACACCGATATCTGCAAAAGGCCGAATACTGAAACTATCGGATGTGGCCACGGTAGAACGTGGTTACGAAGACCCCTCGTCATTTTTCGTCCGCAACAATGGTGAACCAGCGCTACTGTTAGGCATCGTAATGCGTGAGGGGTGGAATGGCCTCGATCTGGGGAAGGCACTAGATACTGAAGTTGGAGCTATCAGTGCTGATTTGCCATTGGGCATGAGTTTAACCAAAGTGACTGACCAAGCTGTGAACATCGATGAATCGGTCGACGAGTTTATGGTTAAGTTCTTCGTCGCGCTTCTGGTGGTGATGCTGGTGAGTTTCTTGAGTATGGGTTGGCGCGTTGGCCTTGTGGTTGCGGCTGCCGTGCCACTGACGTTGGCCATCGTATTTGTGATTATGGCAGCGACTGGCAAAAATTTCGACCGTATCACATTAGGATCATTGATTCTGGCGCTTGGCCTACTGGTTGACGACGCCATTATCGCGATCGAAACAATGGTGATAAAAATGGAAGAGGGCTATAGCCGCATTGCTGCCTCAGCATATGCCTGGAGCCACACTGCAGCCCCAATGTTATCCGGTACCTTGGTCACTGCTATTGGGTTTATGCCCAATGGTTTTGCCCAATCCACTGCCGGCGAATACACCAGCAATATGTTCTGGGTGGTGGGTACTGCCCTGATTGCATCCTGGATTGTCGCCGTTGTATTCACGCCTTATTTAGGTGTCAAGATGCTCCCCGAACTTAAGAAAGTCGAAGGTGGTCACGAAGCGATCTATAGTACTCCGAATTACAACCGTTTTCGCTTGCTGCTGGGGCGAGTAATTGATCATAAGTGGATCGTGACTGCCATCGTCATCGGCGCTTTTGTGGTGTCTATATTTGGCATGGCTATCGTGAAGAAGCAGTTTTTCCCAACCTCCGACCGTCCTGAGGTGTTGGTCGAGGTTCAAATGCCTGATGGAACCTCCATCGCGCAGACGAGTGCTGCCACGGCCAAGATTGAAACTTGGCTGGCAAAACAAAAGGAAGCGAAGATTGTGACGGCTTATATTGGCCAAGGTGCACCACGCTTCTACCTCGCCATGTCGCCCGAACTACCTGATCCGTCCTTTGCGAAGCTCGTCGTGCGGACAGACAATCAAGATGAACGCGAGGTTCTGAAGCTAAGACTACGTCAGGCCATCGCGGATGGATTGGCTCCGGAAGCCCGCGTACGTGTTACACAACTGGTATTTGGACCGTATTCCCCCTATCCAGTGGCGTTTCGCGTTGCTGGTCAAGATCCCGAAAAACTGCGCACAATCGCAACAGAAGTAAGACAAGTAATGGATACTAGTCCAATGATGCGAACCGTCAATGCCGATGGGGGCGAGCGCGTGCCGGCTCTGCACTTTACGCTTAATCAGGACCGGCTTCAGGCTGTCGGACTCACTTCCAACAGCGTTGCGCTGCAACTTCAGTTTCTGCTGAGCGGCGTACCCGTCACCGAAGTTCGTGAGGATATTCGCTCGGTACAGGTTGTGGGTCGTGCAGCAGAAAACATGCGCCTGGATCCTGAGAAAATAACCGGTTTTACATTAATCGGTTCAGCAGGGCAACGTGTCCCGTTGTCGCAAGTTGGTTTCGTTGATATCCGTATGGAAGAGCCTACTCTCCGCAGGCGCGATCGCACACCGACGATTACCGTACGTGGTGATATTGCTGATGACTTACAGCCACCAGAGGTATCAACCGAAATCATGAAACAATTGCAGCCAATTATCGCCAAACTTCCAGCTGGCTACCAGATTGTAGAGGCAGGTGCTACCGAGGAGTCGGGTAAGGCCACCCAAGCACTATTACCTTTATTCCCGATTATGATTGCGCTTACGTTGCTGATCATCATCCTACAGGTGCGTTCGATATCATCCATGGTCATGGTATTTGCCACCAGTCCGTTAGGCCTGATCGGCGTGGTTCCAACCTTGCTACTATTCCAGCAACCCTTTGGTATCAATGCGCTGGTTGGCCTGATCTCCCTGTCAGGTATTTTAATGCGTAATACGCTAATTTTAATTGGGCAGATTGAGCATAACCTGAAGGAAGGATTAAAGCCTTTTGACGCAGTAGTCGAAGCCACCGTCCAACGTGCCAGACCAGTTATTCTGACTGCCTTGGCTGCGATTCTAGCGTTTATTCCGCTCACTCATTCGGTATTTTGGGGAACGTTGGCATATACCCTGATTGGCGGTACTTTTGTCGGCACAATACTGACACTTGTGTTTCTTCCGGCGATGTATGCCATCTGGTTCAAAATTAGGCATCCAGAGAATGCAACCGAGACAATCTCAACGGCTTCAGGTATTACTTCTTGATGTGTAGGTGCTAAAACCATTTTAAGGGTCAGCCTGTGTTAAAGAGTTTGTCACAAATCAAAACTTGACAATAGTTAAGTGTCAATATGTGGGCGTGGAGGTGTTAGGCAGAATTCATGTTGTATTTTCACAAATTTGGGCATAGATATGCTTACGGGTTAACGGCAGGCTTGATTGACCAATTTCACGTTTGTTGGCCAATATTTGATAGATGCCGATTCTACCTTTTTCAAACTCCAAAGCGCATGCGGCCATATATAAACGCCAAACTCTGTAGGTAGATTCCGTCACATATTGCAGTGCTTCTTCGTGATGATTTTCTAAACGGGAAACCCATTGCCTGAGTGTTAAGGCGTAATGTGGGCGTAACGATTCAACATCAGATATCTCAAACTTCTCTTTTTCCATGGCGCGTTGAATATTGCTCACAGTATCTAACTGGCCATCAGGGAAAATATAACGATTGATAAACTCTGTTGACAAGGTCTTTTCCCAGCCCTCTACATCATGCGTAATGCCGTGATTTAAAAATAGCCCAGATGGTTTTAACAATCGATGCACTGTTGAAAAATATAAGGGTAAGTTTTTTAAACCGACATGCTCAAACATTCCCACACTGACAATCTTGTCATAAATACTGGTACCTTTAATATCACGGTAATCACACAAACTCAGCGTGACTTGGCTTTCTAACCCTGCAGCTTTGATGCGTGCGGTAGCTAGTTCAAATTGTTGTTGACTCAGTGTAATGCCGTGCGCTTTAACGCCATAATGCCGTGCTGCGTAAATAACTAACGCGCCCCAACCACAGCCAATATCCAGCAATAGTTCACCTGGCTTCAATATTAATTTGCGGCATATATGTTCAAGCTTGGCCTGTTGCGCCTGTTCCAGTGTGGCATTGGGTTTCTCAAAGTAAGCGCATGAATAAATCATGGCACTATCTAGCCATAGCGCATAAAAATCGTTCGATACGTCATAATGAAATTGGACTGCATCACGATTTTCAATTTTACTGTGCGCTTTTACTGCATGACTGTAAGTGAGTGAGTCACGATTAAATGTGAGTAAGTTATTGGGGTTTTGTGCATCATTACGCGCAGGCAGTTTTAACGCACTGATGATTGCAACGAGCCTGTTGTATAAGGACAGTTTGATAATGTGCAAATGGTCTTTTAAGCTAACGGCAGCAAAAAAGTCACCTTCAATATCAATGTCACCACGAAAGTATGCATTAGCTAAGCGAAGGGGATCCCGACCAAGCACGATACTGCGCAGAATATTCGGGTTGCGCCATATTAAAATGAATGATTGACTGAAGTCTTGAGTAATACCTTTGCCCAGCTTTAGGCTAATCCCATTCCATAACCGCATCGTAAGCTTGCCATCAAAGTTTCTAAACAAGCGCTTCAACAGTTTTACGGCTTCATTAATTCCCGCATTATGAATCAACCTCTGCCCTTTATCCTCTGCGGCAATATCTTGATTATTTTGATTAATTAAACCATTCATATAAATTAAATGTCGTGTGTTTAAAATATCAATTTAAATAATTAACCCAATTAAAATACACCTTTTATGACTATAAGTATCCAAGATTAAGTATTAAGTGTCTAGGATAAATGAATATTTTACTGTGCGCTATCGAACATAATATAACAACTTTTTGCATCACTTCAACATGCAGAAACCAAGCAAGCACTAAGTCTTATAAGTTAGTTTATTTACTCTTTTTGAACTCATCCTGTTCAAGCGCTAATAAATCTTTCAGGTCTTGACGTCCTTTTTCGGCCATACTGCGCACCGCATTCATATCGTGCCGAATAGCCCTGGTTGCTTCAAGTTGTTCTAAGTCGTGCTGTTCAAAGTGCTTGATAATCTTTGAAGCAGCGGCAGGTGACTCACCGATTGCCAATAAAGCTTGCTTAGCCGCAACTAGCGATGAGTAAAATGTTTCTCTTATTGGGTCTAACCCAATGTCGAGAAAATCAAAAGCATCTGTCCTGCTACGTGCCCTCGTCACAACAGCAAGATTGGGCCAGCGCTGTTTCACTAATTTGCCAATCTCTAACGCTGCTATAGGGTCATTAACAGAAATGACCAGTAATTTAGCGGTTGTGATGCCAGCCTCTTCTAACAAATCCAATCTGGACGCGTCACCATAATAACAGCGCCAGCCAAACTTTCGCATCAAGTCGACTTGATTAGGATCATTGTCTATCAGCGTTGCATTGATGCCTTTAGCTAGTAACACCCGTCCAACGATTTGCCCAAAACGACCAAACCCGGCAATGATGACCGCATGGTTTTCCTCAATCGCATCTTTTGGCCGCTCCCCGCACTGCAGGGTCAGAAAGCGATCGTAAAGTAATAATAAGATGGGCGTAATCAGCATCGACACCGCGACAATCGCGTTAAGAATATTGTAAGTTTCGCGGGGGATCGTATTTTGTGTTAACGCCACGCCAAAAATGACAAAAGCAAATTCACCTATTTGCGATAAGGCCACACCAAACAGCAATGTATCTCGAAGCGAGTAGTTGAATAAACGCCCAAGCCCCATTAACAGCGCCATTTTAGTAAGTACGATCAGCAACGCAAAACCAAAAATCATCAGCGGTGAGTTTGCTAATAACGACAAATCTACTGACATGCCCACGGCAATAAAGAAAAGACCCAGTAGCAAACCTTTGACTGGTTCAATATCCAATCTAAGCTCATAGCGATATTCCGAGTCTGCCAAAAGTACGCCCGCGAGGAATGTACCGAGTGCCATGGATAGGCCCACTGACTGCATGGCAAGCGAAACGCCGATCACCAATAGCAGTGAAAATGCGACGAAGATCTCACGAACGCCAGTTTGAGCGACGATGCGCATAATAGGGCGCAACAAGATGCGGCTAGCAAAGATAAGCAAGACGATCACGCTGATGGCTTTTAACACCGCCCATACATCAAAACTAGATTCAGCACTATTTGGCGCAATCAGCGCTAATAACATGAACAGTGGAATGACCGATAAATCTTGAAAAAGCAGGGTTGCAAATGAGGCCTGGCCACCAGGGGTGCTTAACAGCCTTTTTTCTGCGAGAGATGTCAGTCCAATGGCCGTGGACGACATCGCCACGCCCATGCCGATGACAATGGCCACTGGCCAACTAAAATTCATTAAATGCGCTGCAAATGTCACAAGCCCAATGGTGCTAATCACTTGTAACCCGCCTAGCCCAAATAAGGTTTTACGTAGCTCCCAAACTTTCTGGGATTCAAGCTCTAGCCCGACAAGAAAAAGCATCAGCACTACACCAAATTCAGCAAAATGCAGCACGTGCTCTGGGTCTGGAATCAACTTTAAGGCATAGGGGCCAATGAGTATCCCGGCAAGCAAATAGCCGAGTACTGAGCCTAGTCCCAGTCTTTTAAATAGTGGTACTAAAAATATGGCGGATGATAAATAGATTGCAGCTTGAACAAGAAAATCGGATGAACCCATATATGCCTTAGTTACGGTTTATTAAGTTGTTTGATTAAGTTGATACTTGATTGTAAATACTTGGCATCATGAATAGCTCACTCACTTGTAAATACGCCTTGGTAAGCATCAGCAAGTAGTTTGATTAAATCAATCTTTTTGAGGGATAGAGCAAACCCCAATACGCCACTACCAATCACGACAGTTTCATAATCATGCACACTATTATCGACCAAGACTTTAATGTGTTTTGGCAGTGCGATAGGCGGAACAGCACCAACAACGTATCCTGTGGCTTCTACTACTTCATCAAACTCTGCCATGCGGCACTTACGCTCATCTAAATGGTTGCGTAATACACCCCAATCGGCACGGCCACCACCTGCCACCGCTAGTAAAACAAACTGACCTGAGCCTGTTTTAAACAGCACACTCCGTACGACAGATTGCGGATTTACCCCTTGTTTTAATAGGAGCTCCTCCAGATTCCGAACAGGCTTTTTATCCTCAGTGAGCGGAATTTCTATCACATCATAAGCAATGCTTTCATGTTGTAATAATTCAGTCACAGGTGAGGTAATGGGTATAGGCATCATTAATTGTTGTAATTAGGTTAAGTTAATTCAACTGTATATTACGATTTTTTGTCATATCTTGGTTATTAAGATGAAATTTTGTGGCTGAACTGCAGAATATCCTCTGTTTAAGCGGGCTTAGGACTATAATTCTATTTATATGTGGACAGTCAGCGATCGCATAAAATTGAATTTTAAATGGCATGGTACAGCTTTCATTACAGCTGTTTTAGTGTTTATTCTATTTCATTTTTTAATTGAATTACAGAACCAGAAATATAAAGCCGATGAGACGTTAAGTTCATCTATATACGGTAATCTTTTGTGGGCTGAAGTTGATCGAGAATTAAACTCTCTATTATTTATTTCAAATGGCCTTGCAAGCTATATCACCGTATATCAAGATGAGCTAAAGCCGGAAAAAATCAATCTCATCCTAAGAGATTTGTGGCTGCGTTCTAAACATGTCCGCAATCTAGGAGTTGCCGTCGGATATCAATTAACCTACGTTTATCCTGAAGCAAACAACAAAAAAATCATCGGCGTGGATTATCGGAATATCCCCACACAATGGCTAAAAGTTAAACAAGCCGTTGATACCCGACAGGGCGTATTAGATGGTCCAATACAATTGATTCAAGGTGGGCAAGGCCTTGTGTATCGTTATCCGATCTTTGTTGAGGGTAAATATTGGGGCATCATTTCTACCGTAATCGATACCGATAAGTTTCTTAAGGCCGCATTTAAAAACGCGCCCAATAAGCATGAATTTGCCATCCGCAACGTTGATACTAAAAAAGTATTCTATGGTGAGCCAACTCTGTTCTCAGACAAAAATACTTTCAAGCAAACTAGCTTGGTTCCGAATGGAAAGTGGGAGTGGGCAATCAAGAATCACACATCCCACTTTGCGGATCAAATCCTTATCTATCAAATATTTAGCGGTTTTATTAGTTTGGTTTGCGGGTTTTTGGCATATTACTTACTTAAAGATCGTTACCGCCTTTCAGAAGATGCCATGCTAGATAGTCTGACTAACTTGCCAAACCGAAGGTTATTGAATGATCGGATGGAGATTGCATTTCATACTGCAAAGCGTTTTCAAAAAATGATGGCGATTATGGCCGTTGATATCGATTACTTTAAATCAATCAATGACACCTATGGTCATGACTTTGGCGATGAGGTATTAAGGGCAGTCGCTCTATTTATTAAATCTAATTTAAGGGAAACAGACACAGTTAGCCGAGTAGGTGGTGATGAGTTTGTCGTCGTTTTAAGAGAAGTTAATTCAATACAGAATATCGTCGCTATCGCTGATAAACTAAAATCGCACTTTACCCAACCAATTGTCATATTAGGGAAAGTGATACCGGTGCATCTCAGTATTGGTATTTCTATTTACAATCCTGACAGGCACATTACTTTAAAGCAACTCACTAAAGAAGCTGATATCGCTTTGTACCAATCCAAAGCGAACGGCAGGAATACTTACAGCATATTTGAAACACAATAACAGCTGCTTATAAGGCTATTGTTTTGAGTGTAATTTTGCGTTTAACTGGTCAATCACTTCTGCCCAATCAGCGTCCTTAAGGATTTCTTCCCTTAAGAAAGATGCTTGTGCTGCTGTCCAGAACGGCGCATCGGAAAGCAAAATATTGGTCGCCAGCGGGCTATGCGTGTTAATAAAATTTTCAATCGCCGCTTGGTCAGAAGGTAAGCCAAGTTGGGCAAAAAGACTATTAAGGCTGTGATTTGATGATTCCATGATTACCTCATCTGCATTCATTATTTTGACTCGAATCAGGGATATAATAGTTCAATGTTAAGTTAATAAATACTAGTATTTATTAAAGCAATTCAAAGTCATGTATCGTATGCCAACCTAGTTTTGGAGGTCAGCTATCATGAATACATTATCTGCAGTCAAAGGCATCCTGTTTGATTTAGATGGCGTGCTGTATATCGGGTCGCAGGCTGTTGAAGGCGCTATCGAAGCTGTACGCAAAATTCAGGCTAGCCACATACAATGCCGCTTTGTCACCAATACCAGCACCTTGTCATTAACATCGCTGCAGCAGAAAATTAATGCATTAGGTTTTTCCATCCCTACAAATCAAATTATCAGCGCGCCTCAAGCCACCTATCTATATTTAAAACGCCAGCAGAATCCTGTTTGCCGTTTATTGCTGGCGAAGGATGTAAAGCAGAACTTTGAAGAGTTTGACCAAGCTGGCAAGCAGGTGGATTACATTGTGATAGGGGATATTGGTGATACATGGTCTTATTCGCTGCTAAACCAGGCCTTCAATGACTTGATGCAGGGCGCAAAACTTATTGCTATCCATAAGAACCGCTTCTGGCAAACTGAACACGGATTGCAAATGGATATAGGCGGTTTTGTTGAGGCCTTGGAATATGCCAGTGGTGTTAAAGCAATGATTATCGGCAAACCTTCACCAGACTTCTTCCAAATTGCTTTAGATGATATGGGGCTAAAACCTGCAGAGGCGGCAATCATAGGTGATGATATTGATGCGGATGTTGGAGGAGGGCAGCAAGTTGGGTTTACAGGGGTTTTGGTAAAAACAGGTAAATACCGGCAGAGTTATGCTGAGGCATCTACTATAAAACCACATTTAACTATCGACTCAATCGCAGATCTGCCCGAGCTGTTAGGGGTTGATTGAGTGTTTTACTTTTAATTTACTGTAAATCTTTTTGCTAATCATTTGATAGCCCTTTTTAAGCGTCATTATGATGCTTAAAAAATGTCTATTGCAGTTTGCTTGATTCGCTATTACTTAATATCTCCACCAAATAATCGAAGACTACCCTGACGCGCTCTGCTACCGGTCCACGTTGTGGGCGATAAACGTACACGCCCCACGGAGCAGGTGCTTGCTCTGTCAACACAGGTACCAATGTGCCGCTACGAATATATTTCTCACATAAAAAGTCACCTAATTGGCCGTAGCCAATACCAGCAAGTACTGCAGCTAACTCAGCTGCCGGGTCATCGGTTACAAATGCGGGTGGGGTTGAAAAGCCATCTGACGCATTTGCAAAAGTCCAAGGCCAGGCTCTGCCTGTATTGAGATCAATTAAACCTGTATAAGGCATTTTGAATAGATCATCCACACTGTTGGGCACACCTGTTTTTGCAATAAGTTCTGGTGTGCCTACAATATGAAACTTCATTTCGTTGACGCGTCTTGCAACATTTCTATTATTGCTAAAAAAACCTACACGCACGCCAATATCCATTTGGTCAGCTACCACGTTATCAATCAGGTTGGAAAATCTTAAATCAAACTGAATGCCTGGGTGATTGATTAAAAAATCATTCAGTGCCGGCAGTAAATATTGCTGGCCTAACGAATTAGGCATGGTGATTTTAACTAAACCTTCTAGGCGCTGAGAATTGGTGCTTTTATTGGGCTTAAAAAAAGCATCAATCTGGCCAATCACGCCTTCACTTTTTTGCGCCATCTGTTTACCAAATTCGGTGATGGTGGTATTGCGCGTGCTTCTATAAAAAAGCGGCTCGCCTAAAATTTCCTCGAGCTCTTTGATGGCGCGCGTGACAGACTGCGGAGAAGTGCCTAGTCTTATAGCGGCTTCTTTAAAGTTAGTGGACTCTGCGACCACCTTAAAAATACGCAGCATTTCTATTTGATTTTGCATCGTAGCATTAATCCACAATTTGGAATTATCAATTCCAAATTATTCCACACAATGATAATTAACACTATGCGATAGTATGGTTTTTGAATTTACAGTACTTGGTTTTTAAGTAATCAAGTAACCATAAGTTTTAAAGCAACTATTAATCAAAATCTAACAAACAGCAGAAGGAGCCGTCATCATGATTACGTTGAATATTAATGGCAAGGATCAACAGCTTGACGCAGCCGGTGACATGCCAATTTTATGGGCATTAAGGGATGTAGCACATCTTACCGGTACAAAATTTGGCTGTGGTATGGCGCAATGCGGCGCTTGTACCGTTCTTCTTGATGGGCAGGCGATACGCTCGTGCATGACCCCCATTTCTGCGGCTGAGGGCAAAAAAATCACCACGATTGAAGACGCTCAAAATGACAAGGTTGGCCAAGCTGTACAGGCAGCATGGAGTGAGATTGATGTCGTGCAATGTGGTTACTGCCAATCTGGCCAAATTATGTCTGCCATGGCTTTACTGGCTAACAATAAAAAACCAACGGATGCCGATATTGATGCAGCCATGAGCGGCAATATATGCCGTTGTGGTACCTACCCCCGTATCCGCGCTGCAATCCATGTTGCTGCCACTAAATTAGCTTAAGGAGCCGACTATGAACGCACCCTTAAAAAATAGCCCTTTGAATATTTCAAGACGTACTTTTATTAAAGCCTCTGCCCTTGTCGCAGGTGGTCTTATTATTGGTTTTACTATCCCCCACGCCAAACGCTTTTTAATGCCTGGTTCCGCACCAGATGTAGCGCCAGACGCGGCCAAAGATGCCGCAAAATTACCCGCCCCAAATGCTTTTTTGCGTATTGGTACTGACAACACGATTACTGTCATGCTTGCCCATAGCGAGATGGGGCAAAGTATTTGGACCACTTTGCCTATGTTGATTGCTGAAGAGCTGGATGCGGATTGGAGCAAAATTAAAGTTGAGCATGCCTCTGCAGCGCCCGAATATGGCCACACCGCATACGGCATTCAAATCACGGGCGGCTCTTCTACCACCTGGTCTGAGTTTGACCGATATCGCCAAGCTGGCGCATTGACACGGGCACTGTTAATCAGCGCAGCAGCGGAGAAATTGGGCGTTGCTGCGGATAGCATTAAGACTAAAAACGGCTTTGTGGTGAGTGGTGATGAAAGAATTAGTTATGGTGATTTGGCAGAAGCTGCGGCTAAGCTAGAAACGCCAAAATCCGTCACTTTAAAAGATACTAAAGACTGGAAAATTATTGGCAAAGCAACCAAACGACTGGATGGACCTGAAAAAATAAATGGTACGGCAATATTTGGTCAAGATATTCAATTTGAAGGCTTAATGACAGCGATGGTGTCGCGTTCTCCCGTGTTTGGTGGAAAAGTGAAAACGTTTGATGCGAGTGCTGCGAAGAAAATCAAAGGTGTACAAAAAGTGGTGCAAGTGCCTACAGGGGTGGCAGTAATTGCAGATAATTACTGGGCGGCGAAAACAGGCCGCGAGGCGCTAAAGGTAGATTGGGATTTGGGAGAAAATGCCAGCCTAGATTCAAAAGCGCTATTTGCAGAATATAAAAAATTGGCCGCAACAACGGGCTTAATCGCAGCAAAAGCAGGCGACAACAAAACTGCCATGGCTAAAGCAGAACAATTTGTTGAGGCCGAATATGCATTGCCATACTTGGCGCACTCGCCGATGGAGCCATTGAACTGCGCAGTCAAAATTGAAAAAGATGGCTGTGAGATTTGGACTGGCACGCAAATGCAGGGTACGGATCAAGCAGCTGCAGCAAAAATACTTGGCTTAAAACCAGAGCAAGTCAACATCCATACTGTATTTTTAGGTGGCGGTTTTGGCCGTCGCGCCAATCCGGCGGCTGACTTTGTATCAGAAGCGGTACAAGTGGCCAAAGCGGCAGGCGTGCCTGTTAAAACTGTATGGAGTCGAGAAGATGATGTAAAAGGCGGCTATTACCGTCCAATGTATCTACACAAAGCCAAAATCGCTTTGGATGCAAATGGCATGCCGTCTGCTTGGGAGCATGTGGCGGTGGGCCAGTCCATTATGGCAGGCACGCCATTTGAAGCGTTTCAAATTAAAGATGGCATTGATGCCACCTCAGTAGAAGGTGCTGCGGATTCGCCGTATTTAAAAAGCATCCCGAATTATCAAGTCAGTTTGCACACGGTAAAATCTACTATACCAGTGCTCTGGTGGCGCTCAGTTGGGCACAGCCACACGGCATTTGTAATGGAAAGTTTGATTGATGAGCTTGCCAATTTGGCTAAAAAAGATCCGTTGGAATATCGCCGCACACTGTTAAAAGACCATCCACGGCATTTGGCGGCGCTTAATTTAGCGGCTGAAAAAGCGGACTGGAATAAGCCATTGCCAAAAGGTATTTTCCGCGGCATAGCCGTACATGAGTCATTCGGTAGTTTCGCAGCACAAGTTGCAGAAGTCTCAGTGGTTAAAGGCGAAGTTAAAGTGCATCGCATCGTTTCGGCCATTGATTGCGGCCTAGCGGTGAACCCTGATTCACTGAAGGCACAAATGGAATCATCCGTTTCATTTGGTTTAGGTGCCGCCATGCAAAGCGAGATTACTTTTAAAGAAGGGATGGTGGAGCAATCTAACTTCCACGATTACCAAGTGATGCGCATGGGCACCATGCCTAAAGTAGAAGTGTATATTGTGCAAAGCACTGAAAAAATGGGTGGCGTCGGCGAGCCAGGTCTACCGCCTGTGGCACCTGCCGTGACCAATGCGATTTTCGCAGCAACCGGTAAGCGCATTCGCACGTTGCCAATTGGCAATAAACTCGCTTGAGATTAGCGTATGAAATCTGCTGATTTAGAAGTGTTAACCCGTGCGCTGGAATGGCTGGAGAGTGGCTATCAAGCGCATTTGTTCACCGTGGTACAAACATGGGGTTCAGCACCACGCTTGCCAGGCGCTATATTGGTGGTGCGCGATGACGGGCATTTGATTGGCTCAGTTTCAGGCGGCTGTATTGAAGATGACCTAGCTGATAAAGCACGCAATCAAGCGCTACCAAAAATGCCTGCTGTGATGGAGTACGGCATTAGCCGAGATGAGGCACAGCGCTTCCGCATTCCTTGTGGTGGTCGCTTGCAGATATTTGTTGAGCCACTAAACACTGTAGAGCAATTACAACTATTGCTTGAGAGCTTGCAAGATAGAAAACTCATCAAACGCTCGGTAAATTTGAAAACGGGGCAAATCAAGTTGATGCAGGTGCTGCCTGAAGGCTTGCCAAAAATCGAAGGCGACTGGTTTCACACTTACTTTGGGCCACAGTGGCGTTTGCTCATTATCGGCGCAAATCAACTCGGCTCAATGTTAGCAAGCATGGCACAAGTGCTGGATTTTGATGTGCTGATTTGTGAGCCACGCCAAGAGATTCGCGATGAATGGCATGTAGAAGGCGTCACCTGGGTTGAAGGCATGCCCGACGACGTGGTGTTGGAAATTAATGCTGATGCACATACAGCCATTGTTGCCGTGACACATGACCCTAGACTGGATGATATGGCTTTGCTTGAAGCGCTTAAGTCGGACGCGTTTTATGTCGGCGCTTTAGGTTCACACAAAAATCAAGAAAAGCGTCGCGAGCGTTTGCGTATGTTTGACTTGAATGAGCTAGAAATCTCTACCCTGCGCGGGCCGGTGGGCTTGCAAATCGGTAGCCGTACACCAGCTGAAATTGCCATTGCCATCCTTGCTGAGCTGATTCAGGTAAGAGCGCAACAACTAAAAATGGGCGCTGGCTTTATCAGTAATATGACGGATATCCGCTGCCAAGCTTAGTTTTTAAAATCGCTGTCTGTTAAATCCGTTGGCGTATCAATATCTGCCAAAATTCCAGCGTCATCAGTTGGTAGTAGATAAATCTCATTTGGGTAGCGCTTAATAACAGAACGTGCGCCCTCATCACCTTGCAGATTTTCTAACTCATCGCGGAATTTTGCAGAAAAACCAACAGGATGCCCGCGCTGGTTTTGATAAGTGGGTATCACGATTGAAGCGCCACCCGCAATTTTATCCGCTACTACGCGTATGGTTTCGGGTCGAATGTAAGGCATATCCGCCAGCCCAATCACAAACCCATCCTTCGCTGCCTCAAAACTTGAGGAGTAGCGAATAGCAGTAACTAAACTATCCGCCATTTCCTGCTCATTATCATTGCAAAAAATCACCTTCAAACCAGCATTAACTAGCAATGCTGCCAGCGCTTTATTTTCTGGCCTCAGTACTGCGATGCTTTCTGGAATCGCTTGAATCAAATGCTCTGCAGACGCCAATGCTATCGGCCGGCCGTCTGCTAAAAGTTGTAAAAGTTTATCCGTTGATCCAAACCTGCGAGAAAAACCAGCCGCCAATAGAATGCCTACCATGAGTTAAACTCGATTAATAGCGCTAGTTGTTATGGTAAAACATTGCGCTGCAATAGTTTGTTTTAGTGGTCATTGGGTACTCCATAATTCAAGGTACTTATCTGATTTATTTAAAAGATTGTTGTTCATATCTTCATAATTCAGTAATTTGGCAGAGAAATCTTCGCTTGAAAACGCTGTGA
>JAKFEP010000108.1:0-3168 GCA_036675645.1 Methylotenera sp.
AACTCAACTGCAATGAAGAACAAACGATTACTGCTTGTGCTCCTTGTCATGCTGGTCAGCAATATCATGCTGCTTGCACAGAACAGGCGCACTATTACCGGCGTTGTCACCGGCGACAACGGCCAGCCGGTACCCTCGGCCACCGTCAGTGTAAAAGGTACAACTCAATCCGTAGTCACGGATGAAAATGGCCGCTACAGCATTACTGTAGATAATAACAACGCTGTTTTAGTATTTAGCTCTGTTAGTTTCACTGCAAAGGAATTAACAGTAAGTAGTTCAAACTCTGTGAATGCAACATTGGAATCTTCTGCTGCTGATCTTGGTGAAGTAGTAGTAACTGCCCTTGGTATTAAAAGGGAAAAGAAATCCCTGGGTTATGCTATACAGGAAGTAAAAGGTGAAACCTTGGTTTCAGCTAAGGAGCCCAACTTAGCCAATGCCCTTTCTGGTAAAATAGCCGGCTTACAGGTTATTCGTTCAAGTGATGGACCCGCTGGTTCTTCAAAAATCTTATTAAGAGGTAGTAATTCATTGACAAATAGCAATCAACCATTAATCGTTGTAGATGGTGTACCTATTGATAATTTTACTGGTGCTCCGGATAATGGTTACTGGAACCGTTCATTAGATATGGGTAATGGAATCGCCGATATTAATCCGGATGACATAGAAAGCCTGACCGTATTAAAAGGCCCATCTGCCGCAGCATTGTATGGTTCAAGAGCTGGCAGTGGTGTTATCATGATCACCACTAAATCTGGCAGAAAACAAAATGGCTTGGGTATTAGTGTTTCTTCTTCACTGGGTTTGGAAAGTATTTTCACCAACCCAGATATGCAGAATACATTTGGCCAGGGTATGGATGGAGTATATAAGCAAGATCTTACAACAAGCTGGGGGCCTAAAGCTGAAGGTCAGTCAGTAATAAACTGGGATGGGAAAAATATACCGTTAGCCATTTATGATAATGTTGATAACTATATGAAACAGGGTGTGACGCAGAATCACAGTGTTTCTTTTCAGCAACAGTATAAACAAACATCGATATATACTTCCTTCAACCGTTTGGAAGATAAGGGCATGGTACCCGGCATTAAATTAGTCAGGACAAACCTGACTGCGAGATCGGTATCCAAATTTGGCAATAATGATCGTTGGACAAGCGATACAAAGATACAATACAGTAACGCAGAGGCTTACAACCGCCCTATTGGTGGCAGGGATAATAGCAGCGCTTATGTTTTGTATATGCTCCCAAGATCATTGGATATCCGCCAGTTCAGCCACGCCACTAATGCAGACGGTAAGATGGTTTGGTTTCCAGGTGCGGGCAGCCAGGTTAATCCTTATTGGGGAAGCAATTATAATCTTAACAAAGACGCCAGAGACCGTTTTATTATGTCAGGGTCTCTAAAGTATAATTTCACTAGTTGGTTGAATGCCGAAATCAAAGGTGGAGCTGACTTGTATACCACCAATACTGAATCAAGAGTATTTGGCGGTAGTCCGCTGACACCAACAGGAAGATATGGCCTTGGTAAACAAACTTTTTCCGAAACAAACTACAGCACATTGATCACTGCCAGAAAGGATAATGTTTTTGGCAGGCTGGGAGGAGCGATTACTATGGGCGGCAACATTATGTCACAAAAATGGTCTTCCATCAGTGGTAATTCAGGACAGTTGGTAGTACCTAATCTTTTCTCTTTAAATAATGGCGTTAGCAGCCCTACTGTCAATGAAGGCTTTGCTCAGAGTAAAATCAATTCCTGGTACGGAAGTGTACAGTTAAATTATGATGGTTATTTGTTTTTGGATGCCACTATGAGAAATGACTGGTCTTCTACTTTATTATATAAAGTCAATCATTCCTATTTTTATCCATCGCTAAGCCTTTCCTATGTTTATACAGACATGTTCCGTAATATGGGTTCATCGTTACCTTCATGGCTAAGCTATGGAAAGCTGAGAGCATCTTATGCAGCAGTTGGAAACGGGCTTAAATCTTATGAGCTATTTAACACATATGTTATAGGTAAAGACCCGAATGGCAATACAACTGCATCAAGAGGACCGATATTATTTGATCCGTATGTAAAAAGCGAATTGATTAAATCGGTAGAAGTAGGTACTGAAATGCGGTTTTTAAAAAATCGGATTGGCTTCGATTTAGCTTGGTATAAATCAAATGCAACAAGACAGTTGATAAACCTGCCAATGGATCCCCAGAGTGGATATTCGTCCAGGAAAATAAATGGTGGGGATATTCAAAATACAGGCATAGAATTAATGGTTGATGGAAGAATATTAAGCAGCCCTAATTCACTAAACTGGAACGTAGCTGTAAACTACTCAAATAATAAAAATACAGTAGAGGAACTTGCGCAAGACGTTACAAAATATGATTTGGGTGGATTTGATGATGTCTCAGTATTAGCAGTAGTAGGTGAGAAATATGGTGAGATATACGGTACACGATACAATAGGGTTAAAGACAAAGGCAGTCCTTTCTTTGATCAGATAATATTAAACGCTGATGGTTTGCCGACAAGAGATCCCATAATCGTAAGATTGGGTAATCAACAAGCTACAGGGTTGTTAGGCGTTACCAATACTTTCGAATACAAAGGCATTGGTTTATCGTTCCTGGTTGATGCACGTTTTGGAGGTGAGATATTTTCTGCTACCCAGGTTGCCATGCAAGCAAGCGGTACTGCTGCTGTTACAGCGCCTAACGGTGCAAGAGAAAACCTGGTGGCTGATGGCGTAGTATCTGATGGTGCTGGTGGATATACAAAAAATACAAAAGCGGTAAGCCCACAATTATACTGGCGTGCTATTGCAACTGCTAATAACCTCGGTATTACAGAAGCAAACCTGTATGATGCTTCCAATGTACGTTTGAGAAATGTGCAGTTAAGCTATGATCTGCCACTTAGTTTCTTAGGAAGGACCCCGATACAAAGGGCTAAAGTGGGAGTATCCTGCAACAATGTGTGGTTAATTAAAAGTCATATACGTGGCATCGATCCGGAGTCTGTATATGCAACTAATAGTAATGCCACAGGATTTGAAAATGCAGGTCTTCCAACAACACGTACGTTTTTATTTAACCTAAGCTTAAGTTTCTAACCTTATTAATTGTTTATAAAATGAAAAAGATAT
>JAKFEP010000015.1:0-3140 GCA_036675645.1 Methylotenera sp.
TACTGAATAAAATTTAAATTGATTGCATAGTAAACAACAAGGCCAAACCCATAGAGCCAGTCATTAAGCCCGCCATCACCAAACGCGATTTACGCATTTTTGTCCACAACAGCACGCCAGTAACACTTAACACCATTAGCGCACCTGCCAAGCTATCAATCAGCAAAATCCAGCCAACATTCATGCCTACACCTTTGTGTAAGCGGTTTAGAAAAGCAAAACCATTCGCATCTTGCCTTTTCACAGTAACGAATTGATTACCTACCAAATATTCAGCAGTCACTGAAAATTGCGGCGTATGAAAATCCACCTTCCACAATGCAGGCTGCTCAACTAGCACACCATTCCAAGTGACTTTTTTTGCAGGCTCATCTTCAATTTTGAATGGCGATTTTTTAAAGTCTAGTTCAGCTTGTAGCCATGTACTTAGCGCTTTGGCAGATGTTGGCTTTTGTGCTGGCAACTTAAGCTCAATATTGGTTTTTTCATATTGCGCATAAGGTAGTTTCAGTACATTACGATGGTTTAGTAAAATGCCGCTTGCGCCAAATAAAAGTCCAAGGCCAGCGCCCCATAGCCCAAGCCAGCCGTGGGTGTTGCGTAGCCAACGTAAAAAATCACCGCGCTTTTTACGCTTTTGTTGCTCCGTCATTTTTTAACAACAGAAAGCGTGCTAACGTGGCGAATATTATCGTAAGCATCACCTTGATAACTGCCTTTGCTAGGTTCCAAATAAATCGTCTCCAGCACATACAAACCTGCCCATGGCATGTTAAATGTCGCTTCGCCATTGTCATCGGCATCCAGCTCTTGCAGCCATTGATTAGGCGCCATTACTTTCAATTTCGCTTTACTAAGTGGCTTACCATTTAAATGAACACGCACTTTATTATTGCCCAATGGCACAATATCTAAAGCATGACTGGTAGCCGCCTCTGCATTGCCTGTACCAATACGTGCGTAATACATGGGTTTAGCAATGCCGTAGTTGTATTTGGTCATATCTTTCACCTTCATGCCTAATTCATGTGCAATCACAGGCTGATTATTACCACCTTCAACGACTATATAGTCTGCCTCACGCTTGATAGCAATTAATGATTTTTTATCCAGCGTCATTGCTTCTGGGGTCGCAATCGTATCTAGTCTGCCACCAGTTTTTTCGCGCACGCCACCTTCGTATTCTCCGAAGTAAAGCTTAGTTTGCCCATCGGCTTGCTCTAACCAAATAAAGTGGGCAGATGCAGGTAGGGACTGCAATAGCGCCACTAAGCCAAGCACCATAATGGATGATAATTTTGCTGATTTCATAACTTTTCTCCAAAACACTTAAATTAAAATTTCACTCTAAAATACTGTATATTTATTTGCCTCAGTTTGCTTAGTGATAGAACGCTTTAAAATTCAACGCCGCCTTGCAGTAATACTTGGCGAGGCTCGCCCAAAAAGATGCTGCCTCCACCAGTACTGTTTATTACCCCGCCATTGGCACCTGGGTAATAGGTTTTATCAAACAAGTTTTTAACATTTAGCCTAACAGTGGCTAGAGTGCCCCATGCTTTCCATTTGTATGCGGCGTAAGCGTCAGCCACCGTGTAAGAGTCGAGGAAAAAAGTGTTGACCGCATCAACGGGACGTTCACCCACATAACGCGCGCCGCCACCCAGCGTCCACTCTCCACCTGCGGCAGGGCTGCCAGTACGATAGTTCAAATATAGGCTCGCCATATTTTTAGGTGAGTTAACAAGACGTTTGCCTTCGCTGGTCGGAATATCCTTTAATACCTCAGTATCAGTGTAGGCATAAGTGCCAATCACATCCCAGTGATCAGAAATTTTTCCTGTGACATCGACTTCCAAGCCGCGCGAACGCACCTCACCCGCTGTACGGCTGATGCCACCTTCGGTAAATAGTACATTTTCTTTGTTGATGTTAAACAATGCTGTTGTTGCGCTAACACCATTGGCTAAATCAAACTTAGCCCCAACTTCATAAATCACCCCCTCTTCTGGATCAAAAGGCCCTTGTGCAGCGCCGTCAACAGATATGTTTGGTTTGAATGACTCACTATAATTACCGTAAATTGATAGCCATGGTTGAAGACGATAAACCAGACCCACACGCGGTAAAAAAACATGATGGGTTGAATCATTGGTAATCACTTTTGGCGGGTTAACTAAGCGCAAATTGCGTGATGATGCAAATTGCTCACTCTCTTGATAGCGTCCACCCAGTAGGGCAATCCACTGCTCGCCAAAATGCACGGTATCTTGCAGAAACAGGGATTTATTCTCAATATCAGTATTTGTCTTCTGCCAAGCAAACGTATTAGCAGCTGTGATAGTGGTTGGCTCTTGAATGACACCATACTCAGGATCAAACACATTAAAACCACCCACTGTATTAAATCTAAAAAAGCTTGGGTCTTGTGCATCTAACTTTTCAAAATCAAAGCCTGCTAGCAACTCATGTTTTGTTGTGGCAATGTCAAATTTACTAAGCACATCAAATGACGCATAAAGATTGTCTCGCTCACGGTCGTCAACACCCTGCACTGTTCGAGTGGTATCACCATTGGGCGCGAGTGAGGCCACCATTACCCGCCTATCACTATTTATTTCATTGCTCCAAGCGACGGAACTACGCAGTTTTACAGCTGGCGTTAAATCATATTCCACTTGCCCTTGGGCATATTGTGAAATACCATCCATGACTTCAAATCGTTCGCCAAATCGCCGACTGCTTGGCACATCAAGCGCTTCACCATTAAGAAAAACGGTACCGCGATCAAATGGCACTTCGAAATCCAGATACTCATAGTTCACATTCACTCTTAGCTTATCACCAGCCCAAGCAAATGAAGGCGCGACTAGTGTGCGTTTAGTCTGTCCAAAATTACGCCAATAATTAGACCCTTCATGCTCTGCCAGAATTCGAAACCCAGCTTCATCGTTCAGTGGCGTTGAAAAATCAACCCAACCTGAACCACCGCCGAAACTATTGGCTAACAAATTGATTTCTGTTCTTTGTTCAGACAATGGTTTTTTACTAATCACATTCACCACACCACCAGGGTCTTGAATACCATATAGCAATGAAGAAGGCCCTTTTAAAACCTCAACACGCTCAGTGGTAATACT
>JAKFEP010000162.1:0-19828 GCA_036675645.1 Methylotenera sp.
GCCTGAAAGATTAGATTTTACGTACAAGTTTTGGTACTCAGGCTCAATGCTGGCAGATACGCCCACGATGTTAGAAATCGTCGCAGTTGGTGCAATCGCCACACAATTGGAGTTACGCATACCAACCTTTTGGATACGGTTACGCAAAGCGTCCCAATCAAGTGTCTTGCTTCTGTCTACTTCCACATTGCCGCCACGCTCCCTAGCCAACAAATCTAGCGTGTCTAATGGCAATATGCCTTGATCCCACAAACTACCCTTAAAGCTAGAGTAAGGACCCCGCTCTTCAGCCAATACGGTAGATGCCCAATAAGCGTTGTAGCACACCATTTCCATAGCACGGTCAGCAAACTCCACTGCTTCCATGCTGGCATATGGAATACGCATCGCATGCAGGCAATTTTGGAAGCCCATGATGCCCATCCCAACCGGGCGATGGCGTGTATTGGAGTTGCGTGCTTTGCCAACTGGATAGAAATTGATATCGACAACGTTGTCCAACATGCGCATGCCGACTTTAATGGTCGCTTGCAACTTATCTTGATCTAACACTAAATTGCCATTCACTTCAGTTAAGTGCTGCAATAAGTTCACAGAGCCTAAATTACACACAGCGATTTCCGTATCAGAAGTATTCAAGGTAATTTCGGTACACAAGTTAGAGCTATGCACCACACCCACATGCTGCTGTGGGGAGCGAATGTTGCATGGGTCTTTGAAGGTAATCCACGGATGACCAGTTTCAAACAACATAGAAAGCATCTTGCGCCACATCTGCAATGCAGGCACCCGCTTGAATAGTTTGATTTCACCATTGTCAGCACGGCGCTCATATTCTACGTAAGCAGCTTCAAATGCTTTACCGTATTTGTCATGCAAATCCGGCACGTCTGATGGCGAAAACAATGTCCACTCGCCAGCTTCAGTCACACGACGCATGAATAAATCAGGAATCCAATGCGCAGTATTCATATCATGCGTACGACGTCTATCATCGCCAGTGTTCTTACGCAGATCTAAAAACTCTTCAATATCCAGATGCCAGGTTTCTAAATAGCCGCACACCGCACCTTTACGTTTACCGCCCTGGTTTACTGCTACCGCTGTGTCGTTCACCACTTTCAGGAATGGAATCACGCCCTGGCTCTTGCCGTTGGTACCCTTGATACGTGCTCCTAAGGAGCGAACCGGCGTCCAGTCGTTACCTAGCCCGCCTGCGTATTTTTGCAACAGCGCATTTTCTTTAATGCCTTGGTAAATGCCATCCAAGTCGTCGCTTACTGTAGTAAGGTAGCAAGATGAAAGCTGTGAATGCAATGTACCGGCATTGAATAGCGTTGGTGTTGAGCTCATGAAATCGAATGTGCTCAATACGTTATAGAACTCGATTGCACGCGTTTCGCGATCAATCTCGTTAATCGCTAAGCCCATCGCCACGCGCATGAAAAAGATTTGCGGTAGTTCGATACGGCGCTCTTCGATATGCAAGAAGTAGCGGTCATATAAGGTTTGAATGCCCAAATAACCAAATTGGAAATCGCGTTCTTTGGCTAACGATTTTGCAAGTTTATCCAAATCAAATTGCGCAAGACGTGGGTCTAATAAATCTGCGCCGATACCAATCTTGATATAACGCGGCAAGTACTCTACATAGTGCACATCCATCTCAGCATGACTTACACGCTCGCCAAGCACCTCTGCACGCACTAAATCCAGCTGCAGACGCGCTGTGACATAGTTATAAGCAGGCTCTGTTTCAATCAAGCTACGTGCCGATAGAATCAGCGCCTTATACACTTCACTAAATGGAATGCCATCGTATAAATCACGTACTGCTTGCTCTACCACGAGGCTTACATCGACTTCATCACCCAAATTCAAACATGCCTCAGCCACCATATCATTCAATTGCTTGATATTGAGCGGTACTAATTTACCGTCGACATTTACGTTAAGTGTATGGCTAGGTTCCCCAGTTGTCGCTTTTTCAGCAGCACGTTCTGCATTGCGTTTTTCACGGTAAAGCACATAAGCACGTGCTACATCGTGATTGCCGTTACGCATTAGCGCTAGTTCAACCTGGTCTTGAATGTCTTCAATGTGGATAGAGCCGCCAGCAGGTAAACGACGGATTAAAGCGTTATTCACCAATTGACTCAAGGTAGCTACCTGATCACGCACACGTTGTGACGCGGCGCTTTGATTACCTTCTACCGCCAAGAACGCCTTGGTGATGGCAATAGAGATTTTATCGAGATGGAATGCGACAGCTGCGCCATTACGACGAATCACCTGCAGCATTGGTGTTAGTGTGGATTGTGTTGAATCAGCGCCTAATGAGCTGTTCGGTGATGGTCTAATATCATCCATTTGGTTTTCCCTTTTTAATAAAGGGCAGGTACGCTTTATGTCGCAAATGCTTTAAGTAAAAGACTTAAGTAAAGCTTGCTTGATAAAGACCAGCATGGCGGAGTGCTATAGATATTATGAAATAGCTACTCCATCTGCCGAGGACACCCCGCCTCAAACGTTATAAAATTACTTTTGCATACAAAGTTAAGGCATGCAAAAAAGTGGTACGGCAGGTCTTCTGGCTTTCAGGTCATCATCATTTTGTTAGCCTTCCCGAACATGCGTTCAGTGGCAAAGTAATCACAAAATGACTCGCTGATTACAGCTGCGGGGGCAGCCCCGGAATTGAAGTTTGTTAAGAAACAAACATCGCACCGGATTCCCTTTTATCTTTAATTTCGACTGAAATTTAAGAACCGTATGTATGGACTATAACGCAATATGCAGGTGCATTTCAACAACAAAAACACAATATATTGATAATTTTTTAAATTATTTTCTACATGTATGTTTTATAAGCATTTTTATTAATGCAATAACTATACTGTTTCAGTAAGGGCAACCCTTAAGCTTTTTGCTACCTGCACCATATTCTGTAGCGCCTGCTTGGTTTCTTCCCAACCACGCGTTTTCAAACCGCAATCTGGGTTAATCCATAAGCGCTCTGCTGGAATCACTTCAAAAGCGCGCTTCATCAGATTTTCCATTGCCTCGATGCTTGGCACACGTGGCGAGTGAATATCATACACCCCTGGGCCAATGTCATTCGGGTAAGAAAATTTGGCAAAGCCATCCAGCAACTCCATGGCAGAGCGTGAGGTTTCAATCGTGATGACATCCGCATCCATCGCCGCAATCGCTGGAAAAATATCGTTAAACTCGGCATAGCACATATGCGTGTGAATCTGCGTATCGTCTTTGGCAACACTGGCTGATAACTTAAAAGCCCGCACTGCCCAGCTCAAGTAATACGCCCAAGCAGCCTTTTGCAAAGGCAAGCCTTCACGCAAAGCAGGTTCATCAATCTGGATAATGGCGATACCAGCTTTTTGCAGGTCATCTACCTCATCACGTATCGCCAACGCTAATTGCAAAGCTGTGGTTTCACTTGGTTGGTCATCACGCACGAACGACCATTGCAACATGGTAATCGGCCCGGTGAGCATGCCTTTTACCGGGCGAGTAGATAGCGATTGCGCAAAACGTGCGGTCTCAACCGTCATCGGTTGCGGTCTGTATACATCGCCATAAATAAGCGGTGGTTTTACACAACGCGAACCATAACTTTGCACCCAGCCATTTTGACTAAACACATATCCTGCCAGCTGCTCGCCAAAATATTCCACCATGTCGTTACGCTCCGCTTCGCCGTGTACAAGCACATCTAAACCCAAACCTTCTTGCTCACGAATAGCATAAGCAATATGCGATTCCATGTCTGCATCGTACTTGGCTTGGCTGATTTCCCCTTTTTTAAACGCCGCCCTGCTGGCGCGAATATCGAGTGTTTGCGGGAATGAGCCAATGGTGGTAGTTGGTAATAAGGGTAAATTCAAACGCGTGCGTTGAGTAAGTTGGCGAGTGCTAAATGGACTTTCGCGGTTTTCGTTCACGCTATCCAACGCACTAATCCGTGCTTTTACATCGGAATTATGCACACGTGCTGAATGGTTGCGAGAAGCGACTGCTGAACGTGAAATGCTTAGTTCATTTGCTACAGTATCAACACCATGGTTTAAAGCCTTGGTGATAATACTCAGCTCGCCTAGTTTTTCGTCTGCAAATGCTAACCAAGATTTAATCTCTGTGTCTAACTTCACCTCATGTGCCAAAGTCACTGGCGTATGCAAGAGTGAGCAACTGGGCGCAACCCATAAGCGCTCCCCTAACCGCTGCACCCAAGGCTCTAACAATGCCAGCGCTTTATCCAGATCTGTGCGCCAGATATTACGCCCATCAACCACACCAACTGACAACACCCAGTAACTGGGGATTGCGTTCACCCAGGGACCAAGCTGTTCCGGCGCCCGGACACAATCGATATGAATACCATCGACTGGTAGCTGGGTGATGAACCCTTGATAACGTGAAACATTGGCAAAATAAGTAGTCAGCAACAATTTCGGGCGTGAGATTCTAAGCCGCGCATAGGCACGCTCAAACGCCTTTAACCAAGCGTTCTCCAAATCCAGAGCAAAGATAGGTTCGTCAATTTGCACCCACTCCACTTTTTTAGCATACAACTCTTGCAGCAAATAAACATATTGCTTAGCCAGGTTATCCAATAACTCCAGTTTATTGATACCACGGGCTTTGCTTAAATAGAGAAAGCTCACTGGTCCCAACAAAACAGGCTTCACACTTTTGGAAAGCTTTAGCGCTTCATCTACCTGGTTTAAAAAATCATGCGCATTGATTGAAAACTGGGTATCAGCATTTAACTCTGGCACGATGTAGTGATAATTCGTATCAAACCATTTAGTCATTTCCATCGCTGGCTGTTCTAAATTACCACGAGCTAATTCAAAATAAGTATTTTCTGGCGCATTATTTTTTTCACCAAAAGGTTTTTTTGCGAAACGTTTTGGCTGCGCGCTGAATAACATCGTGTGGTCCAGCACGTGGTCATATAGCGAAAAATCATTGCTAGTCACAAATGCCAAATCTGCATCTTGCTGCTTTTTCCAATGCCTGGCGCGTAATGAGGTTGCTGTTTTTTGCAAATCGTCTGAAGATGACTCTTTGCGCCAGAATGATTCCAGCGCAAATTTCAATTCACGTTTAGCTCCCACGCGTGGGTAGCCCAAAATGTGGGCTTTAATTGTTTTTGTTGTCATATCATCACCTAATTATTAACATAATTCTTCTAAGGCGTGCATTGTCCGATTTCAAAATAATTTAATAAAGCGAAAGTTTTTGTGATAAATTTGAATTAAATTCATATTAAGAAAAGTACTAATGCTAGAAATTCGCCATCTAAAATCCCTAAAAGCCATCTTCGAGACTGGCAAGTTGGGGTTAGCCGCTGAGCGTGTTTTTTTAACGCAATCTGCGCTCTCTCACCAAATACGTGCTTTAGAGTCGCACTATGCCATCACCTTATTTCAGCGTAGCGCACAAGGCCTACGCTTTACCCCTGCAGGGCAACGACTACTTGACTTGGCCAATGAACTATTACCACTCATTGAAAAATCTGAACGAGATTTAATTCGCCTAAAAAGTGACCAGTCTGGCGAATTGCGCATCGTACTGGAATGTCACACTTGCTTTGATTGGCTCACGCCAGTGATGGACGCGTTTAGGCGGGCGTGGCCAGAGGTTGAGATTGACTTGGTAGCAGGCTTTCATAGCGACCCCTGGCATCTATTGCATGAAGGCAAGGCTGATGTCGTGATTGGCGGCTTGCCTGGAAACACACGTAACTTAAAATATTTACCACTATTCAAATTTGAGATTATGGCTGTATTGCCACCAGATCACAGCAAGCGCAATAAAGCGTGCCTCATGGCAGAAGACTTTATAAATGAGACATTGATAACCTATCCAGTTCCAGAGGAGCGCATCGATATCATTCGGAATGTGCTTAGGCCCGCCAATATTATGTTTGAAAAACGTACGGCAGAACTTACTGTTGCCATCATGCAGTTAGTCGCTAGTCGCAGAGGTCTTGCTGCCTTGCCAAGCTGGGGGATTCAGAGCTATGTGGACCACGAATATGTTATTGCCAAATCTATAGGCAAGAAAGGGCTCTGGTCTGAATTACATGCAACAGGCGCGCTGGAAACTATATCGCGCCCATACACTATCGATTTAGTCAATATTATAAAGACAACCTGCGCAGCACATCTAGATGGAATTAGACTCATCTAAAATAGCGTAAGACGAATTTTATGCTTTCTGAAATGTTTCTTTTTGTCGCGAGAAACCATTAAATGTAGCGAATCTGTGGTTTTTCCAGTTTACCTAAAATATTTTCATAAAAGTTCTCTCTCTGTCACCATATTAATTGTTTGGCAAATAAGATGTTCATTAGAGGAAAGTAGTAGATGGCTGTATACGTAGATTCTGGGAAATATCCATTTCGTGGCATGCTGATGTGCCATCTCTTGGCAGATTCATTAGATGAATTGCATCAAATGGCAGAAAAAATTGACATGAAACGTATCTGGTTTCAAGACCATGGAACACCACATTATGACATCTGCCAGGAAAGGCGAGCATTAGCAATAAAGCTTGGTGCCATTGAAATCGATAGGAAAAAGACTGTAGCCTTAATAAGAATGTATCGAGCTCAGATTGAACTCTCACATAAATTGTCTTGAGGGTTATTTGACTGCTTTGGGCCGTTAACTGACCATTGGTAGGATCCTCTCACCTCTTTAGTATGTGAAGGACTTATGCTATCTGCTTTAACCTCCAATGCTGGCCTTATTAAGTATTCTTTATTTTGAAATTTTTTGACTTCCTGTTTTCTGTGCGGTTAACTCTAGTAATCCACCAACTTCACACTCAAATAACAAACAAAGCACCTCAACTGTATTCAAATCAATACGCGTAGCAGTTTCTTTATATAGCGCAGTAATCGTACTTCTATTCAAGCCTGTTGCTTCAGCAACATCCGAAATTTTCATTTTTTTCTGGCCCATTAAAACGGCTAAGTTGCATCTGATCATAAACCCTCTTTGTTAAATAAAATAACATTTTTCCAAATTAAATAACATTATTGCTTGCAATATATTATTTTGCTGTTTATTATGTTATTTAGAATAACATTCTTGATGTTCACAAAGCATAATGTTATTCAATCTGTTAATTAATACATAACTTAAACATTTAAACAAGTGAGAATTTGCAATGAAAAATTCATTAGAACCGACCGATGGCCCAAGGTTATTGAATAAACGCTTAAGAATTTGGGAACCTGAATTTCAATTAAACGATAATTTTTTAAAGCTACCTAACCACATTTGTAGTGCCCCTGGTTATTTATGCAAATTAATTAAAATTAGAGAATCTATTACGACCCCTGCCCTATGTAGTTTTCTGGATACTTTATTTTCCGACATTAACATCGCCTCCTGTTTTATACCTTTACCAGCTAGCGTTCGACATCACCACTCGATATCTGGTGGTCTTTTAGTTCATAGTGTCGAATGCGCAGAAACAGCCGCCAACCAAGATTATAAAAGTGATACTGATAGAGATATAACCGTAGTAGCAGCATTATTGCATGACATTGGGAAGGTTAGGTCGTATACGACGAATTTGAAAACCACGCAGTTGGGAAGAATGGTCGCACACGACCATTTAACACTTGAGGTTTGCGCAACAGCTTTGAGGGAGTTGGATAAATCTTGGCCAGATGGAGCAAACACATTACGCCATATTTGGACATTAGTAGAAGTTACTGGATATATTGCTTTAAATTGAATGCTTAAAATCTAGCTAATTAGCGTTTTTAATCTGCGTTAAAGCTTTTTGTTCGGTGCTAATAAAATTGTAATAATACGTATTCAAATATGCAGTCACATCCATAATATCTTGCTCGCTCCAGCTAAGCTTGGTATAACCTTGCCAAAGCTTTACTTGGGCTTTGAGACTTTTCCAATCAGTCGCCAGCTTCTGCTCGCGCCAATGAATTGTTGCGTTGTGGCAAGCGCTGCAATGCGTTGAATACAGCAACCCTCCCCGCGCCTCATTAGGTGTTACTTCAGCCAGCGCTAAGGAATTCGTAGCAAAGAATAACCATACTGTAAAAATCGATTGTTTTATTACGCGCATCATGTACTCCACACATACTCAATAACCCAGCTTGCAACACATCAGTGCTGATTTATTCTTAGGATTGTTAATACTAATATATATAAAATTTGGCATTGATAAAATGAGTGCAAGCACGTAGTACGCTGGAATGCATAAAGCTAGTGAGATGTTTGTGCTAACATATTTACACGTCTGCCAATTGCCACTGCGCTAGTTAATCGGCATATTGCTTTTACACCCGTACTACTTTTAACAAGTTGGATGATGACAATAATATTGGAGTCTTGATGGACGAACGTATTCGGCAATTATTAAATCAGATTACCGTATTAGAAGATGAGCTACGTTCTGTACTTGGCGAGCAGCAATCGAGTATATTTTTTCAAATCAAGGGTAAGCGTGTTGAGTTTGAACAGTCTATTAAACAGGCTCACCAAAAACTAAAAAAGAATTTTTTTCGTTGGCTCATCACCGATAGGCCGCAAAACCTGATTACTGGCCCGATTATTTACGCGATGATTATCCCTTTACTGTTGACTGATTTATTCATCACTGTTTACCAGCTCAGCTGCTTTCCAATTTACGGCATTAAAAAAGTAAGGCGTGCCGATTACATTATTTTTGATCGGCAACACCTGAATTACCTCAATTTTATCGAGAAGTTTCACTGCACATACTGCGCCTACGGCAGTGGCATGATTGCTTATATTAGTGAAATAGTGGCACGTACCGAACAGTACTTTTGCCCGATAAAACACGCGCGAAAGATTGTCGGCACGCACGCACGCTATGACAATTTTTTAGATTTTGGTGCAGCCGATAATTATGAGGCGAAACTAGAGGAGTACCGCATGGCCTTAAATCAAGAAGCTAGCAAAGAAGAATCCAAATGAAAATCACATTTCTTGGTGCAACAGGTACTGTTACTGGCTCTAAGTATCTGCTTAGCAGCAAAACAAACACAGGCGGTGAAAAGCGAATATTGATTGATTGCGGACTGTTCCAAGGCCTTAAGCAGTTACGGCTTAGAAATTGGGCTGCATTACCTATCAACCCCAGAGAGGTAGATGCGGTGGTGCTCACGCATGCGCACATTGACCACTCGGGCTACCTGCCACTTTTTGTTAAAAATGGTTTTTCTGGCAGAGTGTATTGCACTGAGGCTACCCGTGATTTATGCGAAGTACTGTTATTAGACTCTGCGCATTTACAAGAAGAGGAAGCAAAATATGCTAATAAACGTGGTTTTTCTAAGCACCACCCTGCTTTGCCGCTATATACGCAAGAAGATGCACAAAATGCACTTGCCCTGCTGACACCTGTGGCTTATGAGCAAGCGGTAGATTTAGGAGATGGCCTGACAGCTACACTTTATCCTAGCGGGCATATCCTCGGCTCAGCCTTTGTGCGTATTCACGATAGCAATACTTCCATTCTGTTTTCTGGCGACATTGGACGACCTAATGACATTTTAATGAAGCCTCCCGTACGCATTAAACAAGCCGATTATCTGGTAGTTGAGTCTACTTATGGCAATCGTATGCATGACCATACTGACCCGAAAATAAAACTAGCCGAGATTATCAACCGAACAGTCAATCGGAAAGGCATTATCCTGATTCCTGTATTTGCGGTAGGGCGCGCGCAAGAACTGCTTTATTACATTCATTTGCTTAAAGCATCTGGCGCCATTGCTAATAGCACGCCTGTTTATCTAAATAGCCCAATGGCAGTGGATGCCACAGCCATATTTAATCACTATCGAAACGAACATCGTCTATCGCCAGAACAGAGCCATGCGCTATGTCATACAGCACGCATGGTGAATAGCATTGAGGAATCTAAGCAACTTAACCAAAGCAAAGGCCCGATGATTATCCTGTCTGCAAGCGGCATGGCTTCTGGTGGGCGTGTTGTGCATCATTTGAAAGCATTTGCCCCTAACCCCAATAATACAATTTTATTTGTTGGTTTTCAGGCGGCGGGAACACGCGGCTCTGCCATGCTAGACGGTGCGGAAAGTATTAAAATTCATGGTCAGTATGTGCCAGTGAAAGCTGATGTTGAATTTGTATCCAACTTATCTGCCCATGCAGACTTTTCAGAAATAATCGGCTGGTTGAAGGGCTTTGAAACACCACCTAAAACAACATTCATCACGCATGGCGAGCCTGTTGCTGCAGATGCAATGCGACTGCATATTGAGGAAGATTTGCGATGGAAGACGATGGTGCCAGATTATCTTGAAACGGTGAGTTTAGACTAAGTTTTTTAAACAAAATGTACTATAAAATCTATAAAAACACTGCCCTGTGAGACTAATATGTTTTAACTAGTGATATTTATAATAATTTACATTCCTGAGTACGTTGGTCCACTGCCACCTTCTGGTGGTACCCACGTGATGTTTTGCTTGGGATCTTTGATATCGCATGTTTTACAATGGATGCAATTTTGCGCATTTATTTGCAGTTGTTTTGTTTCATTCTTGGTTACTATTTCATATACGCCAGAAGGACAGTAACGCTGCTCAGGCGCATCATAATTAGCCAGATTGAAATTAATAGGGATACTGTCATCTTTCAATATCAAATGACAAGGTTGATTCGCATCATGCCCGATATTGCTGAGGTTGACTGAGCTTGGCTTATCAAAACTCACGATTCCATCTGGTTTAGGATAATTGATCTTTTGCATGCTGGAAGCCAGATTGATACAGAGATGGTCAGCCTGCATGTGTTTAAATGTCCAAGGCATACGCAGATGGAAAGCAGCAAGCCACATTTCTATTCCGCCTAATAAAGTACCGCCCCAACTTCCAAACCTTGAAAGCAAAGGCTTCACATTGCGAACAGCATCTAAATCTTTGTGAACCCAAGAGGCTTTAAGGCGTTGAGGGTAACCGGTTAATAGACCTTCATTCGCTGATTGCGCTTGAGTCAGCGCTTCAAAAACCGACTCTGCAGCCAACATACCCGATTTCATCGCATTATGACTGCCCTTGATGCGCGGTACGTTGACCATCCCTGCGCTGCACCCTATCAATGCCCCGCCAGGGAAAATAAGTTCAGGTAACGATTGAATGCCGCCCTCACTTATAGCTCTTGCGCCATAACTTAATCGCTGTCCTCCTATTAACATTTTCTTTACAACCGGGTGAGTCTTAAACCGCTGAAACTCATCAAAAGGAGACAAATGGGGGTTTTTGTAATCAAGGTGAACCACAAAGCCGACTGAAACTAAGTTTTCACCATAATGGTAAATAAAAGAGCCGCCTCCGGTATCCGCATTTAAAGGCCAACCCAGGCTATGTTGAACCAAGCCTATTCTGTGTTGTTCAGGCGTAACCCGCCAGACCTCTTTAAAGCCTAGCCCGTATTTTTGTGGGGAGGCGTTTTTGCGTAAATCAAAATACTGCTCAAGTTGCTTTGTGAGTGAGCCGCGAGTTCCTTCGGCAATCAATGTATAAGATGCACGGATCTCTATTCCAGGCGTAAATTGCGCCGTTGGTTGGCCTGTAGCATTGCGGCCCATATCACCGGTGACAACACCTGCTACCTGGTTGTTTTCATACAGCATTTCTTGTGCGGCAAATCCCGCATAAATCTCTACACCTAAGCTTTCCGCTTGTTCACCTAACCAATGACAGATGTCACTTAGACTGGCGATGTAATTACCCTTGTTGCTCATTAAGGGCGGCATGAGCTTGTGCGGAATTGTCCAGGATTTTGCTTCAGTCATCACCAGGAACTCATCTGCTAGCACTTGAGTAGATAAAGGTGCACCGAGCGATTGCCAATCTGGGAACAGTTCATTCAGCGCTATCGGGTCAATCACTGCGCCAGATAAAATATGCGCACCCACCTCACTGCCTTTCTCCAACATACAGACGCTAATATCACGCCCTGCTTTTTGCGCAAGTTGTTTAATTCTTATAGCGGCCGAAAGCCCTGCTGGCCCAGCGCCAACAATCAATACGTCGTAATTCATGACATCGCGTGGCATTGCTATCCCTATCTATTGCTATGCTATCTCTGGTAAGTGAATCATGTCGCTACGCTCAATACCCTGCGTTAATTGTTTACATGAATCTAAAAATTCCCGCATACCAGCTGTTTGATATTTCTGTTTATGCCAAAGAAAGTAAAAGAAACGCCCGAATTCTAAATTTGGGGTTGCAATAGGCACTAAACTACCGCGACGAAACGCATCTTTAAGTGCCAATTTTGAAATACAACCAATACCGAGTCCAGATTCCACCGCACGCTTAATGGCTTCGGTATGCTCAAGCTCCAACCGGATTTTTAATTGAGCGTGATGATTCTGGAAAGCACGATCAAAAGTAGCACGTGTGCCAGAGCCCTTTTCACGCAATATCCAAGTTTCATTGAGTAATTGTTCCAAGGAAATTTTTTTCTGTTTCGCTAAAGGGTGATTGGGTGCACTGAATATCACCAACTCATCTGCAATCCAAGGTTGCACCTCAATGTCTGGGTGATGACAATCACCTTCAATCAGGCCTAAATCCAACTCATGATTAGCAATCTGTTGCACAATCGTGCTGGTATTGTGCACTTGTAATTGAATCCGGCTTTCTGGGTGCTCTTGTAAAAAGCGTGCTACCAGTATCGTCGCTAAATAGTTACCCACTGTGAGCGTTGCACCGATTTTAAGGTGGCCAAAACCCGCATGCCCATGCATTAAATTCTCAATTTCCTTGGCACGGTCTAACAACTCCACAGCGCGCGGCAAAAGCTGCTGGCCCGCCTCATTAATCCTGAGCGATTTGCCGACACGATCAAATAATTGCAAATCGAATTGGCGCTCAAACTCACTTAAGGCAGTGCTTGTTGCGGATTGTGATAAAGACAGTGCCTCAGCCGCACGAGAGACACTATCAGTGCGGCTAATGGCTACAAAAATTTCAAGTTGTCTTAAACTATATTTCATCTAACATATCTAAAAAATTGATGGATATTATGTTTTCTATTCATTTAACATATCTAATAAATAGATATATATTATCCTTATTATTCATTTTGTAAATATTATACTCTACTGTAAAATGCACGGCAATTACTAAGGAAGTGCGATGAAAATATTGGTCGTTATAAAACGTGTTGTAGATCACAGCATCAAAGTGCGCATCAAGCCTGACGGCTCTGATGTCGATATTACTGGTGTGAAAATGAGCATAAACCCATTTGATGAAAATGCGGTTGAAGAAGCTATTCTCCTTAAAGATAAAGGCGTCGCTTCAGAAGTGGTAGTGGTCGCATTGGGCACTGCAGCAAATCAAGATGTACTTCGACATTCCCTAGCCATGGGCGCAGATCGTGCCGTATTGATTGAAAGTGAGCAAGATTTACAGTCTTTAGCGGTGGCAAAACTGTTGAAGCCACTCGTCCTTCGTGAGCAAGCTGATTTAATCCTCATTGGTAAGCAAGCGATCGACGACGATGCTGGGCAAACTGGCCAAATGCTAGCGGCTTTGCTAGATTATCCACAAGCCACTTTTGCTTCCAGCATTCAAGTCGCAGAAAATGCAATTGAGGTGACGCGTGAAGTCGATGGTGGTACTGAGACATTGGGCTTAACGCTACCAGCGGTCATCACTACTGACTTGCGTCTAAACGAACCGCGTTTTGTCAAATTGCCTAATTTAATGATGGCGAGAAAGAAAGCCATTGAAACAGTGAGTGCAAGTGACCTAGAAGTGGACATCCAACCACGTTTGAAATTAATCAAGGTCGCTGAACCACCAGCAAGAAAGCCTGGTATAAAAGTTAATAGCGTGCAAGACTTGCTGGAGAAATTGCGTGCACATGAAGGAATACAAATATGAAAGTTTTAATACTGGCAGAGCATAATGGCAGCATACTCAACCCTTCTGTTTACCAAGCAGTAACTGCGGCGCAATTTTGGAACGCACCCATTGATGTGTTGATTGCCGGGCATGAGGTGCAAGCGGTTGCCCAGCAAGCGGCTTTGATCGCGGGCATCCATCAAGTGATTCATGCTGATGCGCCTCAATTAAAACACCAGCTAGCAGAACACGTTGCAAAACTGCTTGCTAGCATTGGCCATGAGTACGCTGTCATTTTAGCGGCGCACTCTTCCTTTAGCCGTAACATCTTGCCGCGTGCAGCTGCATTACTGGATGTTGCAATGATTTCTGATGTGTTAGACATACAAGCCGACAATACTTATGCCCGCGCTACTTACGCTGGCAATGTACTCACCACACTGCAAAGCAAAGACTCAATTCAAGTGCTCACGGTGCATAGCAGCAATTTTGATGTCGTCGAAAAATCATCTACAGCAGCAGAGGTTGTGTCGATTCAAGCACCAAACGCAGAATACTCAACACGATGGTTGTCTGAAGACCGTGCGCAGTCAGAGCGCCCCGCATTGAGTACAGCTAAGATTGTCATTTCTGGCGGGCGGTCATTGGGAAGCGCTGAAACATTCGAGCAATTGCTTTCACCATTAGCAACTAAATTAGGTGCAGCTTTGGGCGCAACACGTGCAGCAGTAGACGCTGGTTACGCACCAAACGATATTCAGGTAGGCCAGACCGGGGTGAGTGTGGCGCCAGATTTATATATTGCGGTGGGGGTGTCCGGTGCCGTGCAACACACCTATGGCATGAAAGACAGCAAGATTGTTGTGGCTATCAATCAAGATCTCGATGCGCCAATTTTTCAAGTTGCAGATTATGGCTTAGTGGCTGATTTATTCGAAGCGATTCCAGAACTGACTGCTGCTATTTAACGCATTAACTAGAAGAAACCTATGAGTAAATATTCAACCGAACGCGTGTTAAGTGTCCACCACTGGAATGACACACTATTCAGCTTTAAAACAACCCGCGACCCAGGCTTGCGCTTTGAGAATGGCCAGTTTGTAATGATTGGTCTAGAGGTTGAGGGGCGGTTAATCGCACGCGCTTATAGCATTGCAAGCCCAAACTATGAAGAGCACTTGGAATTCTTTAGTATCAAAGTGCCCAATGGCCCTCTTACTTCCAGGCTACAGCATCTTCAAGTTGGAGATGCGTTATTTGTTAGCAGGAAGCCTACCGGTACTTTGGTTATTCATGACTTAAAACCCGCAAAAAATCTTTACTTATTATCTACGGGAACAGGGTTAGCCCCCTTCATGAGCTTGATTCAAGATATTGAAGTATATGACCGATTTGAAAAAGTAATCTTGGTTCATGGTGTGCGCTATTTAAGCGAACTGGCTTACGCAGATTTTATTGAAAAAGAGCTGCCAAACAATGAGTTTTTTGGCGAAGAAATCCAGAATAAGCTCATTTATTACCCGACAGTCACAAGAGAGGCCTTTAGAAATCAAGGCAGGCTTACCGACCTCATCAACTCAGGTAAGTTGTTTACGGATATTGGATTACTGCCACTTGACCCAAATAACGACAGGGTGATGATTTGCGGTAGCCCGCAAATGCTCAAAGATACTGAGGAACTGTTGGATTCGAGAGGCTTTACTGTGTCGCCGCGTGTGGGGACGCCTGGTGACTATGTGATTGAAAAAGCATTTGTAGAAAAATAAAAAAATTTTATCTAATTGCTATATGTCAGCAGTCAGATAAGCCTTGCAGAATTTAATCACTTTATTTTGCGCATTGGTTCATTGCGATTTCAGCTTGTGTGCATTCACGTTTAGTGCCTTTTTTAACGCTGTCTTTAAGGCTTTCCCAAGTAGACTCCACTTTTGAGTCGCCCTTCTCCGCTCTTGATTCAGCAGTTTTTGCATTCGTATTTTCTGCTGATTGTTCAGGGTTATTTGTAGATTCTTCCGCTTTAACAGTGGCATCCTGCTTAGATTTTTTCTGAACCACTTTAGCCGCTTCGACTTCTTTAGCGCTGGGCGGATTTGGCTCTACAGTCAGCTCTGTAGCTGCTGGCGGCTCAGCAACCACCGGCTGCTCCACAGTGATGATAGGCTCAACTGGCGTGACCACAGTTTTGGCTAATGCAAAAAATGCGGCGAGCACCAACAAACTCAAGGCAATATAGGTCCAATTGGCTTGAGCTGTAATTGATTGCCATTTTGCAGGCGTAACGTGATCTGCTGCTGGGATTAACGGCTCCTCAGTTGCTGCTTCTTTAAGCAAACGCACTGAATAAACATCATGCTCATGTGCGTGCATTTCGTATTTCTCAAACATTTGCGCCATCTCTTGTGTGAGTTTAGACGCCATCTCAAAATACACATTGGACACCAAAATCTGATTCGGCTTAGCAAAGCTCATAATGCGCTTCGCCTCATCAACGCCTTCGCCTACCGTGCTATTTTTCACCACACGCGCAGCGCCCAGATGGATGCCAAATTGCACGTATAAAGGCGTAGTACCATGCATATTATTATTTAAAATTTCATCACGAATTGTAATCGAGATAAATAATGCATCTTCTAAAGCATCCTCTAACGGACCACTACAAATAATGACTGCGCCGCTGACCGTATCTACAATCAAACGGTCATCCTGGGCAATATCAATGACGGCATGGTGAATAAAACCATCAAGTATTTTTTTAAGTTCTAATTGTTCAGCACCAGTTTTCTTTGAATAATCAATGATATCCAGAGCTACCACGCTCCAAATCGAAGTTTTGTTTTTTTCGTCATTCATAGTATTGATGATTCGCAGACATTAAGCGCTTATCTTAATCACAAAAACTCAACATATCAATTTGTTTAGGTGTCCGGTGGTTTACAGATATCAAGAAAATTGAGCTTAGTTTAGGTTTAACTGCTCAACCAGCTCCATAAATTGCTAAAAAATTAGGTTGAATTAAGGCTTTCCCATACGGGTTTAGTCACTGGATTTAGTCACTAAATTTAGTCTAAACCATTTTTTATAACAACCTGTATATAATGCACTTATAAATAACGCGCTTAATTTTTGTGTCTATGCTATTTATTCCTAATATTAGGTTTAGGTGCTTACGATTTAAGATAAAAGATTTAAGATAAAAATAAACTTGTGGCGTCAATGAGGGGGGACAGTGCCAGTTGTTTGGGATACAAACCTAATCATCTTGTCTTTGCTGACTGCGATGTATGGATCCTTCGCCGCTTTATCTCACGCCGAACGCATGCGCCAGAGCACTGGAAAAGCCGCCAAAATCTGGATGTTTGCAGGTGGCGTCACACTGGGTTTAGCCATCTGGTCGATGCATTTTATTGGTATGTTGGCTTTTCATCTGCCTGTACCAATCGCCTACGATACCTTACTTACTTTTATTTCTGTTTTACCTGCCATCGCCGCTGCGCTTCTAGGGTTTTATTTGCTACAAAGCACCATCATGCATATACGCCGGATTGTAGTGGGAGGGTTTGTGATGGGAATGGGTATTGCTGCTATGCACTACACTGGTATGGCAGCGCTCAAAATGCAACCCGCAATCAGCTATGATCCACTGATTTTTGTTATTTCCTTAGTAATTGCTGTTGCTGCATCCATTGGTGCATTACTTATTGTGTATGTAGGGGAAAAATCCGGTCTGAATTTACTGCTAAGACATACAATGGGCGCACTCATCATGGGGTTCGCCATTGCGGGTATGCACTATACTGGCATGGCGGCAGCAAACTTTGCACCGGGTAGCATATGCACAATTGTCGGCACCAGTATCGATTCAACGCATTTATCCCTAATTATCGCAGGCATGGTATTTTTTCTGTTCACTGGTGGTTGGATCGTCAATTTATTTGATCGGTGGCTAGTGCGCGAGAATGCCGTGGCCATCAATCAGTTAAGTGATCGCACCAAAGAGCTGGAAATGGATCGCGACATTCTCAAACAGATTAACCTAGCAACGCCTTTGCATTATTTACTGGAAGATTTAATACGGCGCGCTGAATCACTGCACCCGGAAATGATATGTACAATTTTCTTACTTGATGATGATGGTAAGCATCTACGATTCGGCGCAGCACCCAACATGCCAGATGCTTTTAACGAAGCACTAGATGGCGTAGTAATAAATGAAGGTGTGGCCTCCTGCGGGACAGCCGCATTTTTAGGACAGCGCGTTATTGTTGAAGATGTGCAGCAGCATCCCTACTGGGCAGAATATCAGTATCTGGCACGTATAGGCAACATTCGAGCCTGCTGGTCACAGCCTATTAAAAATGATGAAAACCAGTTAATAGGCACCTTTGCAATTTATCACAAGCAGCCAGCTAAACCATCGGCAACAGAGCTTACCTTGATTGAGCATTATGCAAACCTGGCGCAACTGGTCATTGAGCGCAAAAGATACGAAGATGAATTCAGTCACATTGCCTTTCATGATCCATTGACCCAGCTACCCAATCGGCGTCTACTGGCAGACCGCTTAGAACAGGCGCTCGCCACCAGCGCCAGGACTCAACGCCACGGCGCTATATTATTTATCGATTTAGATCACTTTAAATCGTTGAATGACACTAAGGGTCACGATATCGGCGACCTTATGCTAGCCGAGGTTGCACTCAGACTACAAGGTCCTATACGTAAGGGTGACACGGCAGCACGACTGGGCGGCGACGAGTTTATAGTGATGCTGACAGATTTAGATGAAGATTTCGAAAAATCTGCTTTACAAGCTAAAGCGGTAGGAGAAAAGATTCTTCAGGCAATTGGCCAGCCCTATCTACTCAACGGCTACGAATACCACAGTACTGCCAGTATCGGCGTCAGCATGTTTTATGGCAGCTCTGACACCGTCGATAACTTACTGAGGCATGCAGACACTGCCATGTATCAATCCAAACATGCTGGGCGCAATACATTGCATTTTTTCAACCCCTCGATGCAGGAAGCTCTCGCCACACACTTCACTTTGCAAAGTGATTTGCGAAAAGCTTTGGCTGAACAGCAGTTCCACCTTTACTATCAAATACAGGTTGATTATAGTCACCAAGTACTTGGTGCCGAAGTTCTACTGCGCTGGCACCATCCGGCTCAATTTCAACTCTCCCCAGCCGCCTTTCTCCCTTCTGCAGAAGAAACTGGACTCATTTTACCGATTAGTAAATACTTACTGAAAACCGCCTGCAATCAGCTCAAAATCTGGGAGTCTGATCCCAAGATGAAGCATCTGCAACTCGCCATCAACATCAGCGCATCTCAATTCAAGCAAGCCGATTTTGTGCATCAGGTCATTGGGATTCTGAAACAAACCAAAGCCAATCCAACCAGACTCAAAATGGAAGTGACTGAAAGCCTGATGATCGAAGACGTGCCTGCAACCATAGAAAAAATGCAGATACTGAAATCCGCCGGCATCAGCTTTTCTATGGACAATTTTGGTACTGGCTTTTCATCCCTAAGCTCACTCAAGCAGTTACCGATCCAACAACTAAAAATAGATAAAAGCTTCGTTAGCGATATCGTCACCAATCCCAATGATGCAATGATTGTAAAGGCCATCATCGCCATGGGCAATATTCTCGGCTTGAATGTGATTGCCAAGGGCGTTGAAACTGAAGCCCAGCTGGAATTGTTGAAACAGTATGGTTGCCCTGCATTTCAAGGGTATTTATTTGGCCGCCCATTGCCAGTTGATCAATTTCAAGCATTGGTTCACGAATGGGTTCCTCTAGATAATCTAATTACGTAAATAATGTACCAACGCAAAACCAACAGCTGTCATGATTAAACTGCCTAAAACATGGCTAGAAATATGAGCTGCAGCCCAAC
>JAKFEP010000201.1:0-3085 GCA_036675645.1 Methylotenera sp.
CTTAATTTGTTCGTATTTAACCAGGTAGCGTAGGGTGAAAAATCCTCTCCTACCGTTGCCATCATCAGTGGCTTGCCTTCTAGCAAAGCTAAATTATAGGCAATATTGCCTGCGGTGCCACCAAACTCGCGACGCATTTCAGGCACATAGAACGCTACACTGAGCTTGTGAATTTGGTCGGGCAGGATGTGATTTTTAAACTGGTCCTGAAACACCATAATGGTATCAAAAGCCAGCGAGCCGCAAATGAGGGTATGCATAATTTTTGTCTATAATTTAAAACGCTATTATCTTGTAGGGGTGGCGTGCATAGCAAGTAAATACAAGAATTTTCATGGATGAAAAGTTCCGGCAGAAATTGAATGTCCTGCAAACCAACTCATGAGGTTTGCGGGCTGGCTAAATAGAATGATTTAAAACAGGAAGTTTGGTTTGAAAAAGTGCTTAATTTAAGTGTTTAAGGTACACCTAAACTTTGGTCGCGCCATTGATGAGAATTTTGGCAGCTTTTTTGGCATACCTTACTGCCCCAGAGCCACGTTGCATTTGTTCTGCCTGCACTGCACCTTCAAATAACAATGAAAGTTGCAACGCCAAGCCATCGGCATCTTTAATGCTGGCTTCAGTTGCCAGTTTGCTAATAAATTGCCTGAACTCGCGTGATTGCTGGCTTGATAGCTGATGGATAGGGTCATTTTCGTTGGGAAACTCTGCTGAAGCTTTAATAAAGCCAACCCCTATAAACGCTGGGGAGTTTACCCACTCTTCAATGTAATCAAATAACTGCTGAATTTTGTCGCTAGACTTTTTGCTACTGGCGAATTTGCTATCTAGCCAAGTTTGAAAATCCTGTTGGTTCTTTTCCAGTACTTCTAGAATAAGCACTTCTTTACTGCGGAAGTATTTATACAGTGTCATTTTGGTGGTGCCGGCTACCGCCACAATATTATCTACGCCAGTCGAGTTAATACCCTGCGTTTGAAACAGGTGGCTAGCGGTGTTTAATATTTTTTCGCGTAGAACTGACATGAGTTTATTATACTAGACAGTATAGTCGCTATACAATAGCTATTGTATAAATTGCAATTTCTCTTAGCCAGTTGAATTAGCCATCAGCATGGGCGTGTAATTGCAGCGCGTCCTAGCTAATAGCTCAAACGCAATGGCTTGGTCTTGGGGGTTGGTCGAGACTTGACCATTCACCACCATGTTCAAATAAATACCCTTTTGACTATCAGGCAATTGAATCGCCTCAATGAGTTGGCAATTGCCATGGCGCATCTGCTCAATTTGTGCAATAAGTGCAGCCGTTTGGTGGGGATCCGCTATTGTTTCAACTGCCGCCATTTGTGGAATAGCTACTTGAGTAGGCATTTTCACAGCGGCAATAGAGGTTGTTGGCTGCTGTAAACTAAATACGAATAGACCGCCAGCGATGGCACAGATTGCAGCAAAGCTAGCTGCCATGGCATAGGCTGTAGGTTTCGCAATATGGAACTCTGTTTTGGTTTGTGCCGAAATTAAAGCGTTAGCTGCGCTTCTGGCGTGACTTAAACTTTGTGCGTTGCCAGCTTGCAACTTTTCTTGTGTGGCGGCAACTGCCATAAAATAAAGTTGGCTTGCTAGCATCTCTGGCATAGCTGCGCCTGCTTTGCTGGCTTCTAGCGTAAGAAAATCTATCAGGGTTTTTTCTGGCGCTTGAGTTTGCGAGCAATTTTCCATCTGCTTGCGAATATCCACTGCGATGTTTGGTGCGTCCAGCCAATCTTCTAGAGTATCAAATAAACTGAGTAAACGGCCACATGGCGTTTTGCTTGATTTCGCAAGCATTTTAATAAGCCAGGGTGAGTTTAAAATATCCATAAATATCTGTAGTTTAGAACGGTTTAACAACAGCTAAAATAACAATAAAGAATAATATTAACACAGGAATTTCATTAAACCAGCGATACCAAATATGGCTGCGAGTATTTTTGTCGGCATGAAAATCACGCATCAATTTACCGCAATAAAAGTGATAAGCCACTAAGCCGGAAACCAATACCAGCTTGGCGTGCAGCCATGCTCCAGAAACTCCATAACCTAGCCATAGCCATAGTCCAAAGACTAAGGCCAATATGGCTAAAGGCAACATGAATTTGTATAGTTTATGTTCCATGAGTGCCAATCTTGCTAAAGCGGCCTCATTAGTTTCTATCGCGTGGTTAACGAATAAGCGTGGTAAATAAAATAAACCTGCAAACCAGCTGATCACAAAAACTATATGTAATGCTTTAACCCAGAGCATTAGTTAAGTTCTTTACCTAAAAGTTGATTGAGTTTTGCAAAATCCAGTTCACCCACTTTATAAAATATGCGATAGCCTGTTTTGTCATAAATATAGGTAGTCGGCGTCAGGCCTTTATGACGAAATTTTTTGGCCACGTCACCAAAGCCATCGTGCATCACAGGAAAGGGTAGGGCTTTTTGGGTGGCAAAATTCAATACTTGTGCCGGTGGATCATAATCCATGGCCACAGCCACCATCTCGAAATTTTTATCTTTAAAGGTGTTATAAATTTTCATCAGATCTGGCATTTCATGCACACAAGTGCTACAGGTGGTGGCCCAAAAATTCACTAGTACCACTTTGCCTTTTAAATCTGCCATATTGATACTCTTGCCAGTGAGGGTGACAAACGTCGCCTCTGGTGCAAACATCCGTTTGTTGAACTGGTCAGCTAGAAATGCCAGCAGCGCCACTATAGCAACAGCCAGGCCGATTCGTTTGAGTATTAACATGGGCATATTTTAACGTTTTTTTGTCACATCAGGTGTAGATAATCCAGTGAAGAACCATGCTAGGGTAGCATTTTAAGGTGGCTCACGGCATGATATAATTCACCTTTAATATTGCTGAGTTTAATCACACCTTAATGAACGCACCGATTCCTGTCGAAATTCTACAAGCTGATCCTATCCCAACTACGCGCCTGCGCGAAATTCCTTACAACTACACCTCGTTTTCTGATCGTGAAATCGTTATTCGATTTTTGGGGGAACAGAGTTGGAATATTCTGAATGAGTTACGCGCTGAGCGCAAAAC
>JAKFEP010000085.1:0-3071 GCA_036675645.1 Methylotenera sp.
GTGACGTTTGACGAGCGTATGTCAGGCATTATGCCATCCACTAAAGGCTCACTCTAAACGCAACTATTAAGTTTTTATGCAAAAAGTAGATATTGCGGTGGTGGATTATGGCATGGGCAATCTGCGCTCGGTGTCTAAGGCGGTGGAGCACGTGGCTACAGGTAAATCGGTGGTGGTTACCAGTGATGCTGCAACCATTCAACGTGCAACACACGTTATTTTTCCTGGCCAAGGTGCCATGCCCGATTGTATGCGTGAACTAGATGCGCGCAATCTTAGATCTGCCATCATCGATGCAGCTAAAAACAAGCCTTTTTTAGGGATTTGTATTGGCATGCAATTGTTGTTCGAGCATTCTGAAGAGGGAAATACTGCGGGCTTGGGTTTGCTGAAAGGCCAGGTTAAACGATTTGCCGAAAAGCTGACAGATGAAAACGGCGAAAAATTAAAGGTACCGCACATGGGTTGGAACCGCGTTTATCAAACTCAACCGCACGCGCTATGGAATAATATCGAAGATGCCACGCGTTTTTATCATGTACATAGTTACTATGTCGTGCCGCACGATAGGGCGCTTATGGCTGGCGAAAGCGAATATCCCAACCGATTTACCACCGCAATTGCCTGTGATAATATTTTTGCCACCCAGTTTCACGTAGAAAAAAGTGCGGCAGCGGGTTTGCAATTGCTTAATAACTTTGTAAACTGGAAACCCTGACTCAAACTTTTTTGCTTCAAATAATTTCATACAAATCACTTAATAAACTCTTTAATAAAAATCATGCTTATTATTCCTGCGATTGATCTCAAAGACGGCCACTGCGTGCGACTAAAACAAGGCTTAATGGAAGAGTCTACTGTATTTTCGGAAGACCCAGGCGCTATGGCGCGGCATTGGGTAGACCAAGGTGGCAAGAGATTGCACTTGGTGGATTTAAATGGCGCGTTTGCTGGTAAACCAGTAAATGAGGTGGCCATTAAATCGATTGTTGCTACATGCAAAGGTGAAATCCCGATTCAGCTCGGTGGTGGTATTCGAGATTTGGAAACGATAGAGCGCTATCTAGATGATGGTATTGATTATGTGATTATTGGCACGGCTGCTGTTAAAACGCCAGGCTTTTTGCACGAGGCTTGCTATGCCTTCCCTGGTCAAATTATCGTCGGGCTAGATGCTAAAGATGGCAAAGTGGCGATTGATGGTTGGAGCAAACTCACAGGTCACGACGTGATCGATCTAGCCAAAAAATTTGAAGATTACGGCGTTAATTCAATTGTTTACACCGATATTGGCCGCGATGGCATGCTTACCGGTGTGAATATTGAGGCGACAGTGGCGTTGGCACAAGCGCTGACAATTCCTGTTATTGCCTCTGGCGGCTTAACTAATTTGGATGATGTCAAAAAACTGTGTGAAGTGGCACACGAGGGTATCATTGGTGCGATTACTGGCCGTGCTATTTACGAAGGAACGATTGATTTTGCTGCCGCACAAAAACTGGCAGATGAGTTAAGCGCTTAATGGCATTAGCAAAACGCATCATTCCGTGTTTGGATGTGACTGACGGCCGAGTGGTAAAAGGCGTCAACTTTCTAGAGTTGCGCGATGCAGGTGACCCAGTTGAAATTGCCAAACGTTACGACGACCAAGGGGCAGATGAGCTGACGTTTTTAGATATCACTGCCAGCTCGGATAATCGTGGCCTGATTTTGCACATCATTGAAGAGGTCGCCAGCCAAGTATTTATTCCGTTGACAGTTGGCGGAGGCGTGCGTGAAGTGGAAGATGTCCGCCGTTTACTGAACGCAGGTGCAGATAAAGTCAGCATTAATACCACCGCGGTGCTCAATCCACAGGTGGTTAAAGATGCCGCAGACCGCTATGGTTCCCAATGTATTGTGGTCGCTATCGACGCAAAAAAAGTAGATAATCAACCATTCGAGTGGGAAGTATTTACTCATGGTGGCCGTAAACCAACAGGCCTGGATGCAGTCAAATGGGCACAACATATGGTGGCGTTAGGCGCAGGTGAGTTGTTGGTGACCAGTATGGACAGGGATGGTACCAAAATTGGTTTTAATAACCCATTGAATCGTGCCATTAGCGATGCCGTAGAAGTACCGCTAATCGCCTCAGGTGGCGTGGGTAACTTGCAGCATTTGGTCGACGGCGTGACGCTAGGTGGTGCAGATGCGGTGTTAGCCGCCAGCATTTTTCACTATGGTGAGTATACGGTGCAGCAAGCTAAAGCATACATGTCTGCGCGTGGGATTGAGGTAAGGTAATGAGCTGGCTAGATGAAATTAATTGGGATTCTGAGGGGCTAGTGCCAGTCATTGCTCAAGACTACAAAACGGGCAAAGTGCTGATGTTTGCCTGGATGAACCGCGAAGCCTTGCAGTTGACTGAAGACACACAACAAGCGGTTTATTTTTCGCGTAGTCGCAACAAATTATGGCGTAAAGGTGAAGAAAGCGGTCACACACAAAAGGTGCATGAGATTCGTGTGGATTGTGATGAAGACGTGATTTTATTGCGCATTGAGCAGGCAGGAGGCATTGCATGCCACACCGGGCGCAACAGTTGTTTTTTTAAGAAATTAGAAGATGGCCATTGGAAAATTGACCAGCCAGTGATTAAAAACCCTGAAGATATCTATAAAACGATTGCATAAATACGTAGCCTAATATGAGTGACATTTTAAACCGACTTGCCGATATGCTGGAATCACGCAAAAGTGCTGATGCAGATAGCTCTTATGTAGCTAAGCTGTATGCCAAAGGCATGGATGCCATCCTCAAAAAAATTGGTGAGGAAGCGACTGAAACCGTTATTGCAGCCAAAGGCGGTAAGCGCGATGAGATTATTTATGAAACGGCAGATTTGTGGTTTCATACCCTAGTGATGCTAGCAAAAGCCAACATTAAACCGCAAGAGGTGTTGGATGAACTGGCTCGCCGTGAAGGTTTATCTGGAATTGCTGAAAAGGAAAGTCGTCAAAAATGAGCGCCGACTGCATCTTTTGTAAGATTTTAGCTGGTGATATACCTGCCAAAAAAATCTATGAAGA
>JAKFEP010000141.1:0-3052 GCA_036675645.1 Methylotenera sp.
CGTCGAATGCCCCATATCTCCAAACTCCGCCGCACTAATGCAATTTACGGTACCCTTATTCAATTGACGCCAATAACCTAGCGTAGCCACCACAATGCCGGGGTTAACATCTTTAGTTATTCTGGCATCACCTTCAAACGCGCCACGGTCGTTAAACACTTTAACCTTTACGCCTTCTAAAATACCCCGAGTTGCGGCATCTAGCGGGTTAATCAGCACAAATTGCTCACCTTGGCCTTTGATTTTCTCCGCCACGTTGGCATAACAGCTATTTAAAAAACCGTGGCTTTTGGGCGAGATAATACTTAACGGATATTTTTTCGCTAATTCTGGGTTACTTTCCACACTTTCACGATTCGCGACGTAATCAGGTAGCGCGTCTAAATCTTCACCTGGCTGAAAGCCCTCGTACATTTGGCGGAACGGCCCTGCCACAAAGTTTTTAGCGCCTTCTACCATGAACATGCATTTACCTGTGGGCGTGGGGAAGTTTCCGTTTTTGTGCGGTGCGCGGTCATCTTTGGTGCCTACTTTCAGTTTGGCAAAGCCATGTTCGCGCATATAGGCGAGGCTATATCCTTCGCATGCTGGCGCATCCCAAGCCACGTAATTTTCCAGGCATTCGCTGTCAGACCATTTGAAGTTATCTTCTTGAAAGCCTAAGCGTTTCGCCAATTGCCTAAAGATTTCGTTATTCGGAATTGCCTCACCCGGTGGGTCGATACATTTGGCGTTGTAGGTAAGATACAAATGTCCCCAGCTTAAAATCATGTCTTCCATCTCCGCGCCCATGGCAGCTGGTAGCACAATATCGGCATAGGCGGCGGTGTCTGTAATAAAGTGGTCAGCCACTACAGTAAATAAATCTTCGCGCATGAGGCCTTTTACAATTTTGTCTGTTTCAGGCGATTGCGTGACAGGGTTGGTGTTCCACACCATTAAAGACTTAATTGGCGTTTTCAGTTTAATTTCACCCGTTAGCACGCGGCCAAGTTGCAGAATATTGGCCACTTGTGTGCCCTCAGGGATTAAATCGGGGCGCGAGATTACATCAAAACGGTAAGGGTGTTCCCACACCGGAAACTGTAAAATGCCACCGCCCACATGTCGCCATGCGCCGATAAGCGCAGGCAAGCATGTTACTGCGCGAATGGCCTGGCTACCACCATAATTGCGCTCTAGCGCCACACCAATGCGAATGGCCGCAGGCGATGTGGTGGCGTATTCGCGTGCAAATTTGCGTATATCTGCCGCAGGAATACCCGTAATTTTCTCTGCCCATTCTGGTGTGCGGTCTTTTGCGCGCGCCGCCAGTTCCTTAAAGCCGACAGTGTAATTATCAATGTAATCTTGGTCTTGCAGGCCTTCTTCAATAATCACGTGCATCATCGCCATGGCCAGTGCGCCATCGGTACCAGGTTTTGGCGCAATGTGCCAATCGGCCTCTTTTGCGGTTTTAGAAGCGTAAGAATCCACCACCACCACTTTGACGCCTTTTTTCTGCGCCTCATGAATGATGTGCCAGTGATGCAAATTGGTGGAAACCGAATTGGACGCCCACACCACGATATATTTGGAATGAATAAAGCTTTCAGGATCTACGCCAGCAGTCGGCCCCACAGTGAGTAACCATGCGGTACAAGAACCTTCGCCGCAGAATGTACGCTCAGTTACCGTTGCGCCAAGGCGGTTAAAAAAGGCATCGCCACCGTTAAGACCATGCACCAAGCCTTGGTTGCCCAAGTAACTGGCTGGCATAATCGCTTGCGGCCCATCAGTTTTAATAATCGCCTGCCATTTATCCACAATCGTATCCAAAGCTTCGTCCCAACTAATGCGCTGAAACTGCTTGCTGCCTTTAGGACCAACGCGCTTCATCGGGTAAAGCAAGCGATCTGGATGATAGTGACGCTTTTCATAATCTTTAAGCTTGACGCATAAACCGCCGCGCGTCATCGGATGTTCAGTATTACCTGTGACTTTTAACAAAGTGCCATCTTTCACATGAAACACCATGCTGCAGGTATCGGGACAGTCGTGCGGACAGCCGCCGTGATGGGTAGTCGTAAGATTGTTTTGGTCTAAATCTACAGGCTTGTTCATGAAAAACTCCTCAATCAAACTTGAATTAAAATTAGTAGGTGTTCAGCAATTGAATATAACTCATAATATATACCCATCTGTATAGCTCTGCAAACTTTTTAAAGCACGGTTAGAATACGCGTATGAATAAACCTTTAGCATTATTGAGCAACCTTACACCCAGCCAGTTTTTGGCTGAATATTGGCAAAAAAAACCGTTGCTGATTAAAAAAGCACTACCTGATTTTAATGGCCTACTCAGCCCAAATGAGTTGGCGGGCTTGGCTTGCGAGGAAGATATACTGGCAAGAATAATTTCACATAAAAAGGGCAAATGGACACTAAAAAATGGCCCGTTTGATGATGCTGATTTTACTAAATTGCCTAAAACAGATTGGACATTACTGGTACAAAATGTAAATCATCACTTGCCAGAAGCCGCAGATTTATTGGCCTTGTTTAACTTTATTCCACATGCCAGACTGGATGATTTGATGGTGAGCTATGCGCCCAAGGGCAGCGGTATTGGTGCGCATGTAGATTCTTATGATGTATTTCTGCTGCAAGGCGCAGGTAAGCGTAATTGGAAGATCTCCGCACAAAAAGACCTAAGCTTGGTAGAAAACACGCCGCTGAAAATATTGCAAAATTTTAAAGCCGAACAGGAATGGACACTGAAAGCGGGCGACATGCTCTATCTGCCACCACAGATTGCGCATTGGGGCGTTTCAGAATCTGACGACTGCATGACCTATTCGATTGGTTTTCGTGCGCCAAAAACGCAGGAGCTTGCACATGAGTTTTTAAATTATTTACAGGATAATCTACAAGACAATTTTGATGCGGAAGGTTTGTATACAGACGCGGATTTAGCCCTGCAAAAACACCCTGCTGAAATAAGCGAGCATATGGTGAAAAGAGTAAGTAGTATGCTGCAAAAACTTACATGGGATAAACAGCATGTTGCCGA
>JAKFEP010000041.1:0-19557 GCA_036675645.1 Methylotenera sp.
TAGCGCACCACTTAATACATAAGAGATAATTTCCATGTCACTGTGGCTATGCGTGCCAAATCCTTTAGCAGGTTGTACGCGGTCTTCATTAATCACCACAAGCGGGCCAAATCCCATTTCTTCTGGGTTATAAAAATGACCAAATGAGAACGAATGATTGGATTGCAACCACCCATGGTCTGCGGCACCGCGACTACTATTTTTGTGTACTTTTAACATCATTTACTCCTTTTAAATTATTTATGTGCGATAATTTTGCACATCACTACATTTGTTTCTGGCATCTGTTTCTGAAGCATGTGTGCAGTATGAGCCGAGATTACCAGATTGAAAAACGGAAAAATTATCAACCTATCATCGAAAAAATCGAATATATAGAAAATGTTTAGAATCACGTTAGATGCATTACTCATATTAGATGCGATTGACCGTTTAGGGTCATTTGCGGCAGCGGGTAACGAGTTACACAAAGTGCCTTCCACTATTTCTTACACCGTGAGTAAGTTGGAGCAGGATTTAGGTGTGCAAGTGTTTGTACGCTTAGGCCCAAAAGTCGCCATTACCAAAGCCGGCAGCGAGTTGTTATGCGAAGGGCGTCATCTGCTTAAAGCTGCGCAAGATTTGGAGCATCGCGTCAGGCGTGTTGCTTTGGGTTGGGAAACTGAGTTAACAATTGGTATGGATTCATTATTTTCACCCTCTGCATTGATTGAAGATATCACTGGATTCTGCACGGTGGCAGATCTCACTAGGCTCAGATTTTCGCAAGAATCGCTATCTGGCACTTGGGAAGCCCTCATGGATCGTCGGGTAGACTTGCTCATTGGTGCGGCTGGGGAGGGGCCTTCTGGCGGCGGCTACAGTTCTTATGAGATTGGCATGGTTAACTTTGTGTTCGCGGTTTCGCCAGAGCATCCACTAGCCAGTATTCATCATCCTTTAGGTAAGTCTGATTTCAACCAATACCTTGCTATTAGTGTCAGCGATTCAGTCCGAAAAATGCCGCCAAGGACGGTGGGCCTGCTGTTTGGCCAAAATACCTTAGCTTTACCCAATATGCGCAGTAAATATGAATTTCAATTGGCAGGTGTAGGTTTTGGTTTTTTACCAGAGCCAATAGCGCGCCAAGCCATTGCAGATGGCTTACTCATTGAAAAGCAGGTCGAAGAACCTAGACAGCCAGAACCATTTTATGTGGCTTGGCGAACAGAGGACAATGGGGCAGGCTTGATGTGGTGGGTTGAAAAAATGAAAGACCCAAAATTATTAGATAGGTTGTGGACCGCGGTAAATTAAATACCTTCATTGTGTCTAAGCGAAAGCGTAACCTAATTTACCTTGCTTAGCTGCATACATTGCTATATCTGCACTTTTAATTAAATCTTCTAAGTTATCTGCATTTTTAGGAAATAACGAGACACCAATACTTAGTTTTATAGCTAAATTTTGAGCAATATCATCACATGGTAACTCAATTGCTTTAACTAATTTTTTAATGATTTTAGTGACTCCAAGCTCATTTTTTACTTCCATCAACAAATATAAAAATTCGTCTCCGCCCAGCCGACAAATCGAGTCATCACTACGCGTATTTTCTTTGAGTATTTTGGCTACCTTTAATAAAACTTTATCACCAACATCATGCCCATATACATCATTTATTTGTTTGAATTTATCCAAATCTATAAACATTACCGCTAAATTCCAGCCATGCCGTTTTGCCTGTTCCAAACCATGCTCAAGCCTGTCATAAAATAATGCTCTGTTGGGCAGCCCTGTTAATCGATCGTGCAATGAAGCTTCTGTAGCAATATCTTTTTCTATTATTACCTCTTCCAGCTCTTTCTGAATAATTTCACGCTCTTTTACCTCGTCTTTTAATGCATTATTCACAATATTGAGTTCTTCTACTGCCGACTGCACTTTATTTTCTACTGTTGAATTTTGATTGATTGCATTTTTAATAGAAGGCTGTGGATTTTTAACCGATAATTCTTCTTTTAGTATTGTGTTAACGACAGATAAATCATCTGCACAAACTTGTACCATGTCCTTAATTGATTCGCTATGGGCAATAACAGTAGACAGTTTTTTACTATTTATTATTTTTCTAATTAATTTTGGTTTAGGTATTCGTTTGGTCATTTAATGTGAAATGCTTGTTCCGTTTAATATAACAATGTACTCCCATTTATCTAACATGGGCAGTCACTAAATTATCCACCACACTAACAGGTGGGCTTAAATAATTCAATTTAAGTCATTCTAGACTTCTAGTAACTATAGGGGTCGTTATACGGGTTACCAAAATGGCGCATATCGGCAGTTGGCAGCTCAGGAAAACTTAACAATTTTATGCAAAAGTAGGAAGTGAAAATTGAAATTGCTCAGATTCGATATTTAAGAAATCGCTTGCAGAGACAGGTTGGGAAAAGAAATAGCCTTGCCCATAATCACACCCGGCACCAAGCAGTAAATTCATCTGCTCTTTGGTTTCAACGCCCTCTGCAATGACTTTCATGCCCAGTTTATGAGCCATTATGATGATCACTTCGCATAATGCCCAATCGGACGCACTGGTGGTTATTTTGCTGGTGAATGAGCGGTCTATCTTCAGGTAATCCATTTGAAATTTATGCAAATATGAAAGTGAAGAGTAGCCTGTACCAAAATCATCTACAGCGACCTGGATTCCAGCTGTGCGATACTCAAGTAGCATGTCGATAATTGGCTTATCACTGTCTAAAAGCAGGCTTTCTGTGATTTCAATGGCCATGCTACTGCCTGGCAAATCAATCGTTTCAAGATAATCTAACCACTTTTTGTGGGTAATACCTGCCCTAAATTGTACTGGCGATTTATTGATACTAATTTGAAAGTTAAGTATTGATTCTCGCCATATTTTCACTTGTTTAGCAGCTTCTTCATATACCCAGTCACCAATCTCAACGATTAGTCCCGTACTTTCCGCTAAAGGTATGAAGTCCATGGGGCATACCAGCCCGCGCTGGGGGTGTTGCCAACGAATCAAGGCTTCCGCTTTGTGTATTTCACCTGTATTTAGCTGCACGATAGGCTGGTAATGTAAGTAGAATTCTTTACGTTGTAACGCCACTCTTAGATCATTTACAAGGCGCATACGCTCGATAGCCCTTTGCTGCAAATTTGCAGTAAAGTAGTTGTAACGGTTTCGACCCAGCACCTTTGCAGCATACATTGCTTGATCGGCATTACTCAGCAGCACTTCAACATCGTTTCCATCTTCTGGGAAAGTAGTAATACCAATGCTGCAAGTAATGTAAACGCTATCGCTACCCAGTTGAAATGGTTCAGCTATTTTGCTTAGAATAGCCTCTGCTGTATTGTCTGCAGTTAAATTAACATCCAAGTTATTGAGTACGATTGTGAATTCATCTCCACCCATACGTGCCACCGTATCGGTAACTCTAATACAGCTTGATAAGCGATCTGCCACTTCTTTTAATAGCACGTTACCCATTTTGTGACCCAGAGTATCGTTCACTTCCTTGAACTTATCCAAATCTATATACATCAGCGCAATAGATTGGCCTGTTTTTTTGGAGCGCTTCATATCCAGATGTAAACGATCCAGAAATAGAACGCGATTTGGTAACTCAGTAATTTGGTCGTAATGCGCTAAGTTAAAATACTTATCTTCGGAAAGTTTGCGTGCACTTATATCGGAGTGAGCGCCTAAGACGCGAATTGGCTGCTTTCCATCCTTGTCATAAAATAGCATGCCGCGACTAGACACCCATTTCCATGAACCGTCAGCGCACTGTAAACGAAATTCAGAATCTAATACATCCACTCTGCCCGCGATAAAGTCTGCAATATCTTCAGATGCTTTCTTTAAATCATCGGAGTGAATCAACTTTAGGTTATCTTCAGGCGTCTCACCTAAAGCCACGTCAGAATAACCAAACATTTCTTTCCAGCGGGGGGAATGGGTTATTTCATTATTCTTTAAGTCCCAGTCCCAGACACCATCTCCAGGGCCCTCAAGCACAAATTTCCAATTTTCAATACTGGTATTCAGCGTTTGCTGGGTTTTGGTTTGCTGCAAAGTTTTACGAATGAGAAAGTAAAGCAGGGTAGCAGTGATGGCAATATTGACCACGCGCTTGTATTGAACATAACTCGAGAATTGACCTGTGTGGGAGAACAGATAGTTGAATATCTCGTCACTAAAAAGAATCCAGAGAACTCCAATCAGCACGTAAAGCAATACGATTTTTAGCGCAAACTGTTTATGCACTAATGTTTTAGTTTCAATGGGCAAATTCATTCCACAAATCCTTTCAAGCCAAGTACAAGACTTATTAGACTAAGTGTATGATTTCGCGCACTTTTTATTAGAATAAATGTTATTGGTATTATTGTTTTTTTTATAAGACCGTCCAGTATATAGGTTAAAAACCTGCAATGCTAATTATTAGGCTTTTATGCGCATAGACTTTATGCTTTACTTAGCATGGCGCGTATATTGGCCATGCGCTCTTTACCAAAATCTTTACTGACTTCGGGGTCGTTAAATGGGTTGCCAAAATGACGCACATCAGCACTGGGCAGCTCCGCAATAAAGCGGCTGGGCTCGCACAGTTGCATCTCACCTGCGCGTTTACGTTTTTTGCACCAGGAAATGTTAAGGCTTTTTTGCGCGCGGGTGATGCCGACGTACATCAAGCGGCGCTCTTCCTCGATTCTGCTTGGGTCTGCTACACCAGCGTCAATGCTTTCCCTGTGCGGCAAAATGCCTTCCTCCACCCCAATTAAAAACACATGACCAAACTCAAGCCCTTTAGCCGCATGCAGAGTAGAAAGTTTTACTGCATCTGGCTCGCCATCCTCGCGGCCTTCTAGCATGCTCATCAGAGACACCATTTGTGTCAGCTCCAGCAGGTTTTTGCCATCATTTTCATTACCAAATTCGTTGCTAGATTCGCCTTTTTTAGTCAGCCAGCCAATAAATTCCAAAACATTCGCCCATTTGCTTTCGGCTGCTCGTGGCTCTTCAGAATCGTACAAAAACGCTTCATATTGAATGCTGTTTAATAAGTCATTCAGCACTTCACCAGCTGGGTCACGCACGGCACGTGCTTGAATTTTTTGAATATATTGGCAAAAGGTCAGTAAATCATCCAGTTGCTTTTGGCCAACTTCTGCTTGAAAGTTTTGCTCAAACGCCGCTGCAAACAATGACATTTTATGCGCACTGGCATATTCGCCCAGCCTTTCTAGCGTGGTGTTGCCAATACCTTTTTTGGGCGTTGTGGCCGCGCGGATAAACGCAGGGTCGTCATCTTCGTTCGCAACTAGCCGTAAATAACTGACCAAATCTTTAATCTCGGCTTTATCAAAAAACGATTGGCCACCAGAGATGGTGTAGGGGATTTTGTGGTTGCGCAGTTGCTGCTCGAACACGCGTGCCTGGTGGTTGCCACGATACAAAATGGCGTAGTCCAGAAAGCGTGTGCGATGCTCGAATTTGTGCGCTTGCAGTTTCATCAGCACGCTTTCGGCTTCGGCTTCTTCGCTTTGCTGGGCAGACACCTGAATCATGTCGCCAGTGCCTAGCTCGCTCCACAATTTCTTTTCAAAAAGTTTGGGGTTGTTGCTGATGACTTGGTTGGCAGCCCTGAGAATTCTTACCGTAGAGCGATAGTTTTGCTCCAGTTTAATGACTTTTAATTTAGAGAAGTCATCGGTCAGTTGGCGTAAATTCTCCACATCAGCGCCGCGCCAGCCATAAATCGCCTGGTCGTCATCACCCACGGCGGTAAATTGTCCGCGCACACCAGTGAGCATTTTCACCAGTTTATATTGGCAAGCGTTGGTGTCCTGGTATTCGTCAATCAGCAAATACTGCAGTTTGCGTTGCCATTTATTCAGTGCTTCTTCATGTTGTGTAAAAAGCTCAACGGGTAGCTTGATGAGGTCATCAAAATCTACTGCTTGGTAAGCCTTAAGCGTTTGCTGGTAAAGCTGATACACCTTGGCAGCGGCATGCGTTAAATCTTCCTCAGCCGTGGCTTTTGCTTGGTCTGGATTGATGAAAGCGTTTTTCCAGTGGGAGATTTGATATTGCGTTTTGCGTAATAGTTGCTTATCTGTCGTGGCTAAAATATCGGCCAAAATTTTAAAGCTGTCACTGGCATCTAAAATTGAAAATTGGGGTTTATAGCCCAGCAAAGCCGCTTCTTGCCGCAGCATTTGCAAGCCCAGCGAGTGAAAGGTGGTAATGGTGAGACCTTTAATTGGCTTACCTTGCATCAGTTTTCCAACACGCTCTTGCATTTCGCGCGCGGCTTTATTGGTAAAGGTAATAGCGGCAATCTCTTTGGGGTTGTAGCCAGCTTCTTCAATCAAATAGCTGATCTTTTGTGTGATGACGCGCGTTTTACCACTGCCAGCGCCTGCTAGCACTAATAATGGACCATCGAGATATTTGACTGCTTCGCGTTGTGGTGAATTTAAATGACTTAACATGCTCTAGGGGTTATTTTACTTTTTATTGGTAATTACCACAAAATTGCTGTGGTTATAGGGGTGGTAAACTGTTTATAGTATGATTGTATCTGCTAACGAATCATCAGCGTTTAAGTTTCGTCATTTCATAAGTAAAAAATAAAACCAAGTACAAAATTATGATTAATTTTGATTTAAAAACCATCGTTTTTATGTCGATGCTGCTCACCTTCATGCTATCTATGCTGTTGGCGATTACCCGTAAGCATCACAAGGAAGTGAATGGTCCAGGCTATTGGGCGGTGGGTAACTTGGTGATTGGCCTGGGCATGGTGTTGGTGCTGATTCAGCTAGATACCGCAAGGCTGCTATTTTTACCAGGCATAGCCTTAATTGGTGCGGGTTTGGGCTTGTATATTAATGGTATACAGGCATTTAACGGTACTTTTAAGACTGCTGATAACACTACTGGTAGTGCTACTGGAAAAGTTATTGGACCTGATCATCGCATTCCTATCATTATCTTCGTATTACTAACGCTGGTAGATACTTTTTTTGTCTTAGTGAATCAAGATATTCGCATGGCAGTGATATTGGGAGCGGTGGTTTTTGCTGCTATATATTTATATTGTGCACGACTGACATTGACCCGCGAAGAGGGCATTTTAGGCGACTTTTATTGGATTGCGTCGAGCTTATATATGCTCATGATGGCACTCATGTTCGGCCGTGCCATCTATGCTTCTCAAGTGGATATAGAGGTATTTGATTCTTTCGCTACTTGGCCAGTCAATTCCTATACCTTCATGCTGGGTGCAGTTTCACAGTTTTTTATCTCCAGTTTGTTTGTGCTAATGCTCAGCTATAAGCTTAACCGGAGCCTGGAATCTATTGCCACCATTGATAGCTTGACTAACGTGCTGAACAGGCGCGGCTTAGAAGATGCCTCGGTTAAGGTGCAAGATATGTGTAAGCGCATTAATTTAAGTATGGCGGTGTTGCTGATTGATATCGATTACTTCAAAAAAGTGAACGATAACTACGGCCATTTGGTGGGTGATGATGTGTTGCGGCATATCGCTAAAACCATCGGCACGATTTTACGTTCTAGCGATGTACTGGGCCGCTATGGCGGGGAAGAGTTTTGTGCATTTTTACCCAACACCACCGAGCATGATGCATTAGGTTTAGCAGAACGCATTCGTATCGGTATTGAAACCACACCTATCAAGCTAAGCATGAGTGTCACCTTAAAAACCACAGTCAGCATTGGTGTGGCAGATTCAGTACAGGCAGGTTACGATTTTAAAGATTTGTTGGCCGCCGCAGACAGCGCTATGTATGGCGCAAAAAATGGTGGCCGCAACCGCGTCATGAGTTATACACAAATCACACGCGATACTAAGCAAAATTAAGTAAAACTAATCGTTTCTATACATGTAGCCTATATATGTACTCTAGAACCTAGCTCAATCACACTGTTGCTGGGGATATTAAAGTAACTCACTACGCTGCCTGCGTTACGTGACATCACAGCAAATAAATTATCACGCCATTTTGCCATTTTGCCGCCAGGCCCTGAAATCACTGTTTCGCGACTGACAAAATATGAGGTGCTGAATGGATCTATTGTGATGTTGTCTATCTTGCAACCTTCTAATGCTTCAGGCACGTTTGGTGTTTCCATAAAGCCATAATCACATTTGATTTGCCAGAAACCAGAGCCGATTTCTTTGATGTGTAAGCGCTGTTCACTTGCTACAGTGGGCACATCTAAAAAAGCTACGGTCAATATCAAATTATATTGATGCAATACTTGATTGTGTTTGATGTTGTGCATCAGCGCCTGTGGCACCGTATCTTGGCTTGCACATAAAAAGATAGCGGTGCGTTCGATTCTGGCTTTTCCATCGCGCGCTATCATGCGCACAAAGTCCTCTAGTTTCGGGTCATTTTCATGAATATTCTGTAATAAAATTTCACGGCCTTGTTTCCAAGTCCACATGATGACAACCAAGCCAATACCCAAGGCCACTGGGAACCAACCACCTTTAAAAAACTTGACTGAGCATGAAGCCAGTAGCATCAAATCTAATAAAATAAAGGTACCAGTAGCGCTTAAAGCCAACCATAGGGGATATTTCCAACTGTGGCGTAACACGAAGAAAGTCAGGATGGTGGTAATGAGCATGGTGCCTGTGACTGCAATGCCGTAAGCGGCCGCAATGGCTGAAGAATTTTGAAAGGCGATGGTGGTGATGACAACCGCCACTAACAGCAACCAGTTAATCGCAGGAATATAAATTTGGCCTGATTCACTGGCAGAAGTATGCAGAATTTGCATTCTGGGTAAAAAGCCCAGTTGGATGGCTTGGCGAGTAATAGAATAAGCGCCAGAAATGACTGCTTGTGAGGCAATGATGGTGGCAAGGGTTGCCAATATCACGGCTGGAATAAGCAGTTCTTGCGGAAATGATAAGTAGAACGGATTGCTAACGGCAGCAGGAGTTGATAGCAACAATGCGCCTTGGCCTAAATAATTAAGTGCTAAGCCAGGTAATACCAAGCCTGTCCATGCAATGCGAATGGCAGGTTTGCCGAAGTGCCCCATATCTGCGTACAGCGCCTCTGCACCTGTAATTGCAAGCACCACAGCGCCTACTGCCAAGAACACACCTGCACCACGGTCTGCTAAAAAATTAAAGGCATACCATGGGTTAAGCGCTTGTAATATTTCAGGATTCTGCAGGATATGCGATATGCCTACCGCACCTAAAGTCACAAACCATACGACGATAATCGGGCCAAAAAACTTACCCACCATATCGGTACCAAACTTCTGAAACATAAACAGTGCAACTAAAATAGCGATGGAAATAGGCAAGATGAATGACGAAAGCCCAGGTGTAATAAGCTCTAGGCCTTCAACTGCAGAAAGCACGGAAATGGCGGGCGTCAATATGCTATCCCCATAAAAAAGCGCAGCGCCAAACACGCCTAAACTTAGTAATATTTTTTTACGTATAGGCGCCGCAGCTGCAGTAGAAATGGCTAAAGCGAGCAAGGCCATCACACCGCCTTCACCACGATTATCTGCGCGCAATACTAAAATGACATATTTAAGCGTTACTACCAACATTAATGCCCAGAATATAGCGGAGATTGCGCCAATAATGTTGACATGCGTGAGTGCGATGCCAGTAGCCGCGCTGAATATTTCTTTAACGGTATAAAGTGGGCTAGTGCCAATGTCGCCATAGACGACGCCAATTGCACCTAATGTGAGTGCGGCAACACTTTTTGATTTTATGTTGGCTGATTGTGCGTTTGCCTGCATATTAATAATGACCTTGTTATATTTAAGATAAAGTCATTTAATCAGTTGGAGTGTATCAACCGCATAAACATGGGTTGATATTTTTAATGCAGGGTGTTTAAGTGGCAGCCAGCCTATAACCTATACCTATTTCGGTCAGAATATAGCGTGGCGCAGCGGGATTCTTTTCGAGGCGTGCGCGCAACCTGCCCATATGGATGCGTAAATAGTGGGTGTCGTCTACATATTCCGCGCCCCAAACTTCAGACAGTAATTGGCGGTGTGAGAATACTTTACCTGGTTTTTTAGCCATTATAAACAATAGCTTAAACTCAATTGGAGTGAGATGTACAGGTTGATTGTTTAATAAAACACTGGAGTTGGCGGTATCTATGGTTAAGTCATCCAACTTAAAAACATCGTCGCGTAGTGCCATCATGGCGGTGCGTCTAAGCGATGCTTTGATGCGCGCAAGCAGTTCATTTACACCAAATGGTTTCGCCAAGTAGTCATCTGCACCAAGCTCAAAACAAGCGACTTTTTCTTGTTCGGATTGACGCGCAGATAACACTAAAATCGGAATATCCGAGCTGGCGCGTATGTGTGCAATAAAATCACGGCCATCGCCATCAGGTAAATTCAAATCTAAAATAATCAGCACAGGTTTGTGTTCATTAAACAGTTGTTTGCCACCCGCAATAGTTGCAGCGCAAAAGGTGTGATAGCCACTTGTTTTTAAACTGGATTGCAGAAACTGGCTGATCTGCAAGTCGTCTTCGATAATTAAAATGGAATGCGTTAATTTGGAAGTTTTATCAGCCATTTGTATTGCCTACATCAATGCCACCCACATCTGGTATAGGAAAGCTCAGCGTTGCACATGCGCCGCCGCCTTCTCTATTGTGAATAGTAAAAGTTGCGTCATGTGCTTTTGCAATGGCTTGTACGATGGACAAGCCCAAACCGAAACCTTTTGCATTGCTGCTGGAGAATTTTTTGATTTGAGAAGCATCAAATGCCTGACTAAAGCCAATTCCACGATCATTCACACTGATATTGATGCGCCCATCTGCTTTAGTCACACTGATTAATATCGGTTGTTGGCTTAAATTTTTTAAATGCAATTGCGCTTGTTTTGCGTTATCAATCAGATTGACCAGCGCCTGTGTCAGTAAAACTGCATTTGCTTTAATCAATAGTTCTGGTTCGCTCATCGTAACTTGTAAATCAATCAACTCACCACGGCTTTGGTAAAGTGCTGTCACTACGCCAATAATTTCTTCGGGTGATTGCCAATCCATCGGGATTGGTTCAGATGCACTAGATTCTAAACGAATCAAAGACAGTATGTTTTCGGTTGTAGAGGCTAAATACCGCGCTTGTGAAGCAATCAACGCACTTAATTGGGTTGCCTGTTCAGGTGCTAAGTCTGGTTGCTGTAGCGTGGTAGCCGCGCCTAAAATCGAGGTGAGGGGTGTGCGCATATCATGAGAAATAGAAGCTAGCAGGGCACTTTGCACTGCTTCTTCTTGCGCGATTAATTCGGCGCGCTTCACCTTTTCACTATTGATGAGTCGCTGATACGCCTGCGAAATTTGATCAACACTTGACTTGATGATCGTGTAAGTCTCAACACTACGTTCTTGAGTGTTTTTATTATCAATATCGCCAACCACTAAAATGGGGTCTTTGCTCGGCAGGCGGTTAAAAGGGATTAGCCAATAGGTGGATTTAGACCAGTAATTAGTATATGGGCTAATCGGTTTGCCATTATCGGACACCCATTTTAATAGGCCATGATTTGGTTTTTCTATCTGGCCAGAGGCAATAGTGAAGTTATATGATGCAGCGCTATCTTCTAATTCTACGATACCGATAGGTTTATTAAACTGGGCTTGCAATAAGGTGCAGGAGTCCTGTAAGAGTTGATTAATGTTCGTTGCTAATGCTAAATTTTCAGCTAAGTTTCTAGCAAATTGTGCGTGTTTTGAAGCAATGGTAGATTGAAGTGTTTGAAATTTCAATTGTTTGACCAGTGACGCAATCACCATTGAAACAATTAAAAAGCAAATTAAGCTTACCCAAGATTCAATGTGGCTGATTTCAAAGGTGTGGCGAGGTTCAATGAAAAAATAGTTAATCACCAAGAATGCCAAGATTGCGCTGCCGCAGGCAACAATAAACTCAAAGAAATATGCGGCGGTCACGACTACAAGCAAATACAACAAGGTAATTCCAGTAATACCGATAGAACTAAAATAATAATAATTAATAGTCGTTGTAATCGCCAGTAAAGCCAACATGAAGAGTAACTGAACAAATTGTTTATGTATCATTTAAACGCCTAATCCAAACATGTTAAAAAACTTTACTAAAGTGAGTATATCAATTGCATAAACATCAGGATAAGTAATATACAAGACCACTTTTCTTTGCTCGGCTATCTGGCACAACTATTGCTAATTATCTGATTAGTAAGAAAATATTTAACCTTTATTACTGCGTAGTTTACAACGCATTCTACGCCTGTATTGGTTTGTAGCCAGATTTATAAACAAATTAAGCTTAATTATTTAAGCATTGTTTTGTTAGCGCAGTTTGGTTTAGTCATTTACTCATCACTTTAGTTAAGAAGGCAACAAAATGAATGATAGATACAATAAAACGTCCATTTGCAGCATTGTTTTTTTAGATATTATTGAATATTCTACAAAAAGGGATTCAGAGCAAATTGAAGTTAAAAACCAGTTTAATGCACTGATCAATAATGCGCTTAAAGGGATAGCGGAGACCGACCGCATCATTTTAGATACCGGGGATGGTGCAGCGATTGCTTTCCAAGGCTCACCAGAAGATGCGCTGTTTATTTCACTGACTATACGCGACGAGATTTTAAAAAGTAACACTGAAAGTGCAATTCCATTATATGTGCGCTTTGGCATTAATTTAGGCCCTGTGCGTGTCGTGAAAGATATTAATAATCGACCCAATATCGTTGGCGATGGCATTAATGTGGCACAACGCATTATGAGCTTTGCCAAGCCTAACCAGATTTTAGTGTCGCGTTCGTATTACGAAGTGACTTCTCGCTTAACCCAAGAAACCTCACAAATGTTCGATTATTCTGGCATTAAGCATGATAAGCATGTGCGTGAGCATGAGGTTTATTCAGTGCGTCCACACCAGGATACTGTCATTGATGGTAGCCAACCCATAGATTTAAAAGATGAAAGACGTTTAGCGCAACGTTTAGTAGCGACTAAAAAAGTTAATTTAAAATATGTCGCATTATCGTTGCCAGCGCTAATAGCGGGGCTGGTTCTATTTATCAATGGGGTTATAGATACCTATGCGCCAGAGATTGTTTTTGCTTCCCCAAGTGTTGTTTCTATAGAAAAACCTGTGAATGTAGAGACGAAGGACGCAAGCATGCAGCAAAAAGAAACGCTTGAAAATATGCAGTCTGATACTGCTATCGTTGCAAAAGTAGGCCAGCATGACAACTTGAAGCTGGAAAAAAACTTGGAGCAAGAAAATTTAGCCAATGCTAAAACCAAATCTGCCAAAAAAGAAACTAGCAAAAAAGAAGTAAATAAAAAAGAAGCTAAGCAAAAAGAGGTCAGCAATAAAAAAACGAAGCAAGTTGATATGAATGAAATGCCGCTAGAATTCGAACAAAGCCAAGCAGCCAAACATTCTAAGCCTAAAGTAATCCATGCAAACTCCAATACCAGTGCAGACAAATCTGCAGAATTGACTGCAGAAAAGGTTGTCACTAAGAAAGAATCAATGTGGAGAAACTTTAAAGAAAGCGTAAAACAAGGTAGCGAGAATAAGTGCACGCAAGCACAAATTTCAATGAATCAGTGTAGTTAATAACACATACAAAAAAGCAGCTTCTTGAGCTGCTTTTTTTATTTAAATATAAAACTTCAACTTTTTACTTTGTGTCACTGGAGTTCGCGTGGATACTAACATCCACGGTACTTAAGGTTTCCCCACTGTCATCCAAAGTTGGTTTGTCAAAACTCTGCATCATTGCTTCGCGGCTTTGTGGTGACTCTAAACTCACACGGCCAATCGCGCCACTGCGATAATCAGTTAAAAAAGCAACTGCAGTTTTTTCGGTATCCCACAATCCATCATGCCGCTTGTAGCTGCGGCGCTTGGCAATCGCTTCGAGTAAATCCACGCCGTCAATCGCATTCACATCAATCTTCATAGCGTCCAGCTTATAACGCGCATTTAGCAAAGCAGGGTAGGTTTTGAGTAAATTATCGGCTAAAAATAGCGCGACATCTTCATCAATCACTGCATTGCGTCCAATGGCGTGGCTGGCAGCCAGCATATAGCCATCGCTTTCGTAGGCGATTTTTGGCCACATCATGCCAGGCGTGTCGGTAATGCTCATGGTTTCACTTAAATCAAAGCGCTGCTGGCTTTTGGTCACCGCCGGTTCATCGCCCACTTTGGCCACGCGACGATTCAGCAAAGCATTCATCAAAGTAGATTTTCCAACGTTTGGAATGCCCATAATCAGCATGCGTAACGGTTTTAAATGGGTGCCACGATGCGGTGCAAGGCTTAGACATAGCTTAGGAATTTTGCTGGCATCACCTGGTTTTTTGCAAGACAGGGCCACCGCTTTGGTGTTGGGTTGTTTGTTGAAGTAATTCAACCAGTCTTGAGTAATTTTTGGGTCGGCAAGGTCAGCTTTATTGAGGATTTTTAAATTGGGGCGCTGCCGAAACAAGCGCATCTCGTTAATCACGGGGTTGTGAGAAGCTTCAGGCACGCGCGCGTCTAGCACCTCAATCACAATGTCGACAAACTCCATGGTTTCTTCCGCTTTTTTGCGGGCTTGGGTCATGTGGCCCGGATACCATTGAATTGCCATTTAATGCCTTAAAAATGAAAAATGTTGTTGCAATACTTTGTTGCTCAAAAATTTTGATTACTTACATATAGCGCATATGCCGCGTAATCAAAATTTTCTTGCGGCCTCGTCTTGCTTAAATATTTTCATTTTACGAGGCATTAAACTAGATATTAGAAGCGATATTTTAACATTTGCCAGCACAATCTCGTTTTAAATCTTGAATCTACCTAAAATCAGCTAATTATCTTCACGCCCATGTTTACCGCGCTGTTTTCTTTCATGCTTGTCATGGCGTTGGTCTGAGCCTCTGTTTCCCATGCGTTCACGGAATTTAGCTTTTTTCTCAGGATCCATATTTTTCCAGCGTTCACGTAGCGCTTCACGCTCTTCAGGCGGCAATTGTTTAAATTGGTGCATACGTTCTTTTACCCGCGCTTGTTCTTCTGGCGATAAGTTTTTATAGCGGTTGAGCTTTCGTTTTACTTGTTCACGCTCATCTGGGTTCATGTTGGCCCATTTGTTTGCACCTTTGCTCAAGCGTTCTTGGCGGTGCGGTGGTAAATCGTTCCAACCCTCTCTAATGTCCGCCAGAGCTTCTTGTTGCTGCGGATTGAGGCTTTCCCATGCAACACCGTCGGCTTTAGCCGTGTTAGGCAGAAAAGCGACTATGAGTAAGCTTAAGGCAAATAAGTACGCACGGATATCCAATACTCTTTGGTCTAACATCATGTGGCGCATTTTTTTCTCATGGGTCATTTTCATCTCATTCGACTGCTCACTCAGCAATTTAATTACCGGCAATTTAGCTTGAAGTGTCAGCATCTTCTTCTAAGTCTTGGTTTAGACCTTCATCCATCCAGACATAAAAATCTGCGTCAGTGATGGCATCTAACTCTTCTGTATTGTCCAGAAGTTCAAACACTGCCACTTGGTCATTTTGCAGAGGTGAGGTGTCTTGATTTTGCGGGTTAAATACTATAAATACCGCAAATAAAGAAGCAAAAACCAGCGCGCTTGCCGGTAGCCAGTTGTTCATATTCAGCCATTCGAAAAGCTTGGGTGATGGAGCATTCAGTGCTTGCCCTCGCATCTTTGCCAAGCGGTTGCGGGTGTCTGCATCCAGTGCATCCACATTGGCGTCTAAACTCGCTTTTACTTGCTGTTCAAATTGCTCGTCGCTATTGGTCATTTTGTTCATGATTGATGTGCTCCTAACTGTCCACGTAACTTCTCAAGTGCCCGCGTATAATGCGTTTTTACACTGCTTTCGCTGCATTGCATGATTTTTGCAGTTTCAGCAATGTCCATGCCTTCCCACACACGCAGCAAAAAAACTTGCTGCTGCCGTAATGGTAAATTACTCAGCGCCTTGTTTAGATCGTCGCCAAATTGCAAGTCTTGCAGCTTTACATCGGGCGCGCTAGCTGCGGTTGCCGGTTGTTGTTCCAGAAAATTTTCTGTTTCATCATCTTCACCATCCCAATGAAACCAGCTTCTGAAACGGTTATGTACGCTTTGCCGACGATGCCAGTCTAAAATTCGCGTTTGCAAAATGCTGTAAAACAGCGGTTTCCACTGATCTGCAGGGTGCGAACCATATTTTTGTACCAATTTCATCATGGCATCTTGCACAATATCCAGTGCATCTTCTCTATTCCTTGTGGCAAACTGCGCAATAGAAAAAGCGCGGCCTTCAATGCTACTTAAAAATTTCTGCATGTGCTGGTGAGACGTACCTTTTTCCATGTTGCCTGTATTTTAGTCTAAAAAGTAAGTAATGGCACATTGCTTAGTGCTGCCTTACAGCGTGCTTGGCGGCATGTTGGTTGAGTTGGTTAATACGCTCACCCTTTCTATCTAATCGATTCGCACATGCGGTCACCTTTCCTGTCGTCACGCTAATAATTGCTAAAGCATTTTTCATTTTTGATTCCTTAACAAAGCGCTAGCGTTAATCTCCGCAAATTGGTTACCCTTACTCATTAAAACGCAGTCATATTGACTTTGACGACAAGCAAGCTTAAATGGTTTTTTTGACTTAAAATGTGCGCATGTCATCTAACAACGAAATCAATCCCAAGCAGTCAATAGCGCTACTCAAAGCGCTGCATATCCTCACCCGTGATGGCAAGCTCAATCAAGACTCGCGCCGCAAGTTAAAGCAAGTTAATCACTTGGTGAATTTTATTGCGCCTCTGTTTAATGAGGTGTTGGCACAACATTCAAATCCAGTGTTGGTTGATCACGGCGCGGGTAAATCATATTTAGGCTTTATTTTGTATGATTTACTGATGAAAGAATTAGTAGCGGGTGAGGTGATTGGCATTGAAAGCCGTGCCGATTTAGTCGAAAAATCACGACAATTAGCAGCAGAGTGTGGCTTTGCCCGTATGCGTTTTGAGCATTTAAGCGTTGCAGAGTCGACCACTTCAAACACCTTGCCAAGCAGCGTGGATATTGTGACTGCGCTGCATGCCTGTAATACTGCCACTGATGATGCGATTCAATTTGGCTTAGCCAAGCAAGCTAAGTATATGGTGCTGGTGCCCTGCTGCCAAGCCGAAGTCGCAGAGGTGTTGCGCGAACATAAAGTTGAAAGTTTTGGCAAAACCCCGCTGAGTGAAATTTGGCGCCACCCAATCCATACGCGTGAGTTCGGTAGCCAAATTACCAATGTATTACGATGCTTGCAGCTTGAGGCGGCGGGGTATAGCGTGACTGTGACTGAATTAGTGGGATGGGAGCACAGCATGAAAAATGAGCTCATCATTGCCAAACGTACTGGCCAGCCACGTAAAAATGCGGCTGAGCGCATGCAGGCCATTTTAAGTGAGTTTAATTTGGAATCACTTAATAGTAGGTTTTTAAATCAAGCGCAATAAATATTCATTAAAACATCTGCTCTGCAAGCCAATATCCATGCAGCCTAGAGTATTTGTTTTTTATCGTATGTTAATTTTAACCCGACCACATGCAAATTAGCCGTACCTTTTTGTTTAGTTTTTTGTATATAGGCGCGCTGTTATTTTTGTCGCCATGTGCCACTGCCCAAGATATTTTATTGGCGCAAATTTACAGCCAAGGCGTTGATGTTAAACAATATTTAGTCAGAGAGAAGCTAGATGGTGTGCGTGCGATTTGGGATGGCAAACAGCTTAAAAGCCGTAAAGGCAATGTCATTAACGCACCCGCTTGGTTTGTAAAAGATTTACCCAGCACGCCGCTAGACGGCGAGCTGTGGCTAGCACGTGGTCAGTTTGATGCGCTTTCTGGTGCAGTGCGTAAAGACGTTGCATTAGATACTGAATGGCGCGGCATTAGCTATCAAATTTTTGAGTTGCCTGATGCCTCAGGTACTTATGAAGCGCGTGCCGAGCGCATTATGCACATCATCAATACAGCCAATCTTCCTCATTTAAAAGCAGTGGCGCAGTTTCGGGTTAAAAACGAAACTGAGCTGAATATAAAACTCAAACAAATTGTTGCAAATGGTGGCGAAGGGCTCATGCTACATCGCGCGGATGCTGAGTACATTACTGGCCGCAGTGATGTCTTATTAAAGCTAAAGCTACTGCATGATGCCGAGGCTACGGTGGTTGCGCACATAAAGGGTAAAGGCAAATATCTAGGCCTGTTGGGTGCATTGCTGGTGCAGACACCTGAAGGCATCCGGTTTAAACTGGGCACTGGGTTTAGTGATGCACAAAGCGCAAACCCACCTAAAATCGGCAGCACGGTCACTTATACTTATCGGGACAAAACCAAATATGGCAAACCAAAGTTTGCTAGTTTTTTGCGAGAGCGTATTGAGAAATAGCTAAATTTTTAAGGATTGAATGTTTTCAATGATATTGCCTTGACCAAGTTTGTCTGTAATGCCTGCGCGGGTTATTTTTTCCAAAATATTTGGACGTACCTCACATAACATGAGGCGAGCATTGTTTCGCTCGCAGGTATCTATCAGGTTCCGTAAGGCTTGTAAGCCAGTAGCATCAATAATGGGTACTCGCCCCATACGCAGCACAAGTATATCTGCATGACTATGCACATGCTGCAATGCGCTCATCAGGCTTTCTGCCGCGCCAAAGAAGAAAGGCCCTTCCATAGCATACACTGCCACATTGCTGGGTAATACATAGCTGTTATTATTGATTTCTTGTGCCAGCTCAGCCTGGGTTTGTTGTTGAATGCTCACCGCTTCGCTCATCCGCTTCATGAATAGCAGCGCAGCTAGCATAACGCCAATATTCACTGCAAGGACTAAATCAGAAAAGACCGTAAGAGTAAATGTAATGAGCAATACGGTGACATCCGCTTTGGGCGCGGTTTGAGCCATGTGCGAAAAGCGATGTATTTCACTCATGTTGTATGCGACGACAAATAATATTGCAGATAGCGCACTTAAGGGGATGTGCGCAGCCATTGGCGCAAAAGCCAACACTATAAGGATTAAGGTGAGTGTATGCACGATGCCGGCTAGTGGGCTGGTCGCGCCATTTCGAATATTAGTTGCAGTACGTGCAATCGCACCAGTTGAGGCAAAACCGCCGAATAGTGGTGAGAAAATATTGGCGATTCCCTGACCAACAAGCTCCTGATTAGAATCGTGTTTTGTTCCCGACATGCTGTCCGCCACTACTGCTGATAGTAAAGATTCAATCGCACCTAAAAGGGCAATCGTAAACGCAGGGCCTATAAGTTGTAATGCTTGAGAAAAGTGGATGGGGATAAACTCAAACTTAGGTAAACTTTGCGGAATCCCGCCAAAAGCTGAGCCAATAGTAGCCACCCCTTTAAACTCAAACAGCGCTTGAATCACAGTGGCAGAAACCATAGCAACCAAAGGTGAGGGTATGCGCTTAAACACACGTGG
>JAKFEP010000013.1:0-3039 GCA_036675645.1 Methylotenera sp.
TTGTCACCCACTGCTAGCAACATTTCTTTGGTATAAATTAAATCGCCACGCTGCTCGCCGTGATAGTCAAACACGCGTGTTTCTACAATACTATCTACCGGACAAGATTCTTCACACAATCCACAGAATATGCACTTAGTCAAATCGATGTCGTAGCGCGTGGTACGGCGTGTATTATCTTCGCGCTGCTCCGACTCAATGGTGATTGCCAGCGCCGGACAGACTGCCTCACATAACTTGCAGGCAATACAGCGCTCCTCACCATTTGGATATCTTCTTAACGCATGCAAACCCCTGAAACGTGGTGACTGCGGCGTACGCTCTTCGGGATATTGAATGGTAATTTTGCGCGCAAAGAAGTAACGACCAGTCACTGCCATGCCTTTTAGCAGCTCCCACAGCATTAAACTGCTCAATATATTTTTTATACTTTTAAACATATAAATCCATTTTGACGAGAAAATCGCAGCTTTATAATTTTCAGCGCGTGCTCGCTCAATCCTTGCCTATAACCCACATATGTCTGCGTCTCTCGCTCCGCGGCTCCTTGCGCTCTATCCCGCAAAAGTGAATTTATTTTCAGTGGTTTTTTCATCATTTAGTGAAATAAATACGCCCATTGGGTTTGCATCATGCCACCGACAAATATAATCCACACCAGCGTTATTGGAATAAATATCTTCCAGCCCAAGCGCATGATCTGGTCGTAGCGATACCTTGGAAAAGTCGCCCTGAACCATAAAAAGAAGAACACTAAGAAGCACATTTTGGCCAAGAACCATAAAATGCTGTCAGGCAAAAACGGTACCGGCGATAACCAGCCGCCCAAAAACATGGTCGCTGCTAACGCGCACACCAGCCAGATATTGGCATATTCGGCCAAGAAGAAAATGGCAAATGCCATGCCGGAATATTCCACATGAAAACCGGCGACGATTTCAGATTCACCCTCGGCCACGTCAAATGGCGCGCGATTGGTCTCTGCCACCGCACTGATGAAATACACAATAAATAGCGGAAATAACGGAATGAAATACCAATGCCAAAAACCGCCCGACTGCCCCATGACAATTTTGCCAAGATTCAACGAATTGGCGCACATCAGCACGCCGACCAATGCAAATCCCATGGCGATTTCGTAACTGACAATTTGCGCAGCAGAACGCATGCTGCCTAAGAATGCATATTTTGAGTTACTCGCCCAGCCCGCAATAATCACGCCGTAAACCGCTACCGAAGTCATGGCTAAAATATACAGCAAGCCTGCATCAATATCTGCCAGCACTTTGGTGCCATCAAACGGAATCACTGCCCACGCCGCAAACGCGGGCGCGATCGCCAACACCGGACCAATTAAAAACAAAGCCTTGCTAGAAGCACTGGGAACAATAATTTCTTTAAATAGTAACTTCAGGCCATCTGCAATTGGTTGCAACAAGCCAAAATAGCCAACACGGTTAGGGCCTATACGCACTTGCATATAGCCAATCACCTTGCGCTCGGCCAGTGTCAAATAGGCGATGGCTATCAGTAACGGCACAACAATCGCGATAATTTTAATCAGCGTCCAACTGCTCAGCTGCACTGCAGGCCACCAGCTACCAAAAATGTCAGCTAACCATTGCATTATGCAGTTTCCGCCTCTGCCTGCTCATTTTCAGCGATATATTTTTCAATACTAATTTCACCCATTAAATCGCCTAAACCTGTGGAATTTTCATGGGAAGCCGTCACACGTACACAGCCCATCGCCACATGATTATCTAAGCGCACCTGCAGCGTAGCACTGCCTTTGTCTTGGCGCGCTAACACAGTCTCTCCGTCTACCAAGCCCAACGCAGTCATTTGTGCAGCACACATACGCGCCATTGGCTGCGTGTTGTACTTGGTCTTTTGCAAGGGCGCAGAGCGACGCACGATTGGGTCCGATTCGTATTGCGGCACTTCGCCAATGCGCTGCAAACCGTCATCCTTTATGTTAACTTTAATTTCCACCAACTCTTTTAGGTTATTGTTTAAGCTGCGCCGCACCACAGTGGATGGTTTTTCACCCTTAAAAATCGCATTTTTTACTTGCTCGCTACTATCAAAATCAAACCCATTTAAGCCTAAAGTATTGGCTAACACGCGCAATACTTTCCAAGCCGGGCGGCACTCGCCAAAAGGCTTGGTCACCGCGGCAAAGCTTTGCACACGGCCTTCCATGCTCATAAAAGTGCCTGATGTCTCAGTAAAGGGCGCGATAGGTAACAACACATCTGCGTTTTCAAGTGCTTCGGATTCATACATCGTCAACGCTACCACACATTCTGCTTGCGCCATTGCAGCTTTGGCTAATGCCGCATGTTGGCAATCCAGCTCTGGCTCAATATTCAACAATAAATAGGCACGACGCGGTTGTTCTATCATTTGCCGCGCATGCAAGCCGCCTGCATTGGGCATTACACCTATGAAGTGCATTCCAGTGCTGTTAGCAGCCGCAGGTAAAATGCCGCCTTTGGCACCACAAATACCGCCGATGGCTTCAGCCATACTATACATCTCGGTAAATCTTGGATCACTCAAGCCCATATTACCAATAAATATACCTACTTTTGGCGCAACCAAATCGATTTCACCACCTAAGCCGGCTAAACTCTCTGCCATGGCCTGTGTGTTATCCCGCACTTTAATATTGCTCAGCAAATTTTCTAGCGAAGGTGGCAAACATAAAGATAGCCGTTGCAATTTAGACATGGCTTTAAGGATTTGTCCCAGTACATTCACCATGTCATTTGGGCGCACAATCACTTTATGCGCAATATCCATGAGTGGGTTATTATCGAGCGGGCTGACAATTGATAGTTCAGCGCCATTATTGACCGCCTTGCGGAAACGCTGGGCTAATAGTGGATGCTCGTTACGCAAGTTAGAGCCAATCAGCAGAATCCTGTCCAGCTCTTCAATGTCTTGAATGTTGCAACCCATCCATGGGGTGCCCACACGCTTACCATCTAGCCTAAAATCAGTCTGACGCAGGCGATAATCCACGTTGTCGCA
>JAKFEP010000219.1:0-3015 GCA_036675645.1 Methylotenera sp.
CATTATGCGCGACGTGTTTGGCGGTAATATCATTCGCTATATGCACTCCACAGGTGCCTCCATGTTCTTTGTGGTGGTGTATCTGCATATGTTCCGTGGTCTCATTTACGGTTCTTACAGAAACCCGCGCGAGCTCATTTGGTTGTTTGGTGTGGGTATTTTCCTGTGTTTAATGGGTGAAGCGTTTTTTGGCTACTTGTTGCCGTGGGGTCAAATGTCCTATTGGGGCGCGCAGGTCATTGTTAACTTGTTCGCGACCATTCCTTTGATCGGCCCCGATATTTCAGAATGGTTACGCGGCGATTACTTGGTGTCTGATGCCACATTGAATCGTTTCTTCGCCTTCCATGTCATTGCATTGCCGCTAGTGATTTTGGGCTTGGTCATGGCGCATTTAATTGCCTTGCACGAAGTGGGTAGTAACAACCCAGATGGCATAGAGATTAAGGCCAAAAAAGACAAGGCAACCGGAATTCCGCTGGATGGCATACCGTTTCATCCTTATTACACAGTCAAGGATATGGTAGGCGTTGCGGTGTTTTTAATTGTATTTGCTACCATCATGTTCTTTGCGCCTGAAATGGGCGGTTACTTTTTAGAGGCGAATAACTTTATCCCTGCAGATCCGCTAAAAACGCCGGCGCACATTGCCCCAGTATGGTATTTCACACCATACTATTCTATTTTACGTGCCGTTCCACCGATAGGAATTTCACAATTTCCAGGTGTAGCGGCCATGGGCCTATCGGTCATGATATTTGCCTTATTGCCTTGGTTGGATCGCAGCCCGGTCAAGTCAATTCGTTATCGTGGTTCGCTATATAAAAAATGGCTAGCCGCCTTTGTAGTCAGTTTCTTGGTGCTGGGTTATTTGGGGACAGTGCCATCTAATATCTGGGGCCAGTTTGGCCCTTGGCTTGGTGGCGCTGATCGAGCCACCGTAGTTGCGCGTATTTTTACAATTGTTTATTTTGCATTTTTCATCCTGATGCCTTGGTATAGTGCAATAGATAAGACGAAACCAGTGCCAGAAAGGGTGACGCATTAATATGAAAAAACTATTTTTATTATTAATGTTCCTACCTTTATTGGCGTTTGCAGATGAAGTAAAAATTGGTGTGACTGCACCGATTGATGCGAGCGATCATGCTTCATTACAGCGTGGAGCAAAAACCTTTATTAATAATTGCCTCAACTGCCACAGTGCCAATTACATGCGTTACAACCGCCTGCAAGATATCGGTCTGACTGAAAAGCAAATTAAAGATAATTTACTGTTTGCCGGTGAAAAAGTGGGTGACACCATGACAGTGGCAATGAACCCGAAAGATGCCAAAAAATGGTTTGGGGTAGTGCCACCTGATTTGTCGGTAGAAGTGCGTGCGCGTGGTGCAGATTGGGTGTATGCCTATATGCGCGGTTTCTACCGCGATGACACAACGCCAACGGGTTGGAATAATATTGTTTATGACAAAGTCGCGATGCCGCATGTACTGTACCAAATGCAAGGTGAGCAAGTGCTGAACCACGAAACGCATCAATTGGAACTGGTTAAACCGGGCAAACTAAGCCCAAGAGAATATAACGCTTATGTTGGCGATTTAACTAACTATATGGCGTTTATGGCCGAACCTGGCAAGCAACAGCGCCAGCAAATTGGCTGGTGGGTGCTACTGTTTCTAGGCGTGATGTTGATATTGGCGAGAAAGCTCAAAAAAGAGTATTGGAAAGACATTAAGTAAGCTATTAAAAAGGAAATGATTAAATTATGATGAAACTATACTCAGGCTCGGTTGATCCGTTTAGCCACCGTTGTCGTATTGTGCTGTTTGAAAAAGGCATGGATTTTGAAGTCATTGATGTGGATTTAGCCAACAAAGCAGAAGACTTGGCGATATTAAATCCATACGGCGAAGTGCCAGTGCTAGTGGAGCGCGATTTAATCTTGTCAGAAGCGAATATTATTAATGAATATATCGATGAGCGTTTCCCGCATCCACAATTGATGCCAGCTGACCCAGTGATGCGCGCTCGTGCTCGTTTGTTCTTGTATAACTTCGAAAAAGACTTATTCAGTCACATCAAAGATATTGAATCAGACAACCAAGAAGTGGCTGATAAAGCGCGTAAAACCATCCGTGATAATTTAACGCAAATTGTGCCAATTTTTAGCAAACAAAATTACTTGCTGGGTGATGATTATTCAATGTTAGATGTTGCAGTAACGCCTTTGTTGTGGCGTTTAGGTCACTATGGCATTGAGTTGCCAAACCAAGCAGCGCCTTTGTTGAAGTACGCTGAGCGTTTGTTCTCGCGTCCGTTGTATGCAGATGCGATGACGCCGTCAGAAAAAGCAATGAGGAAGTAATCATGGCGGATGGCTTGATTCCTACCAAGCCCTACCTAGTGCGCGCCATTCACGAATGGTGCGTCGATAACGGCTTTACGCCACATTTGCTGGTGGCGGTCAATGCGCAATGCCGGGTGCCAATGGCGTATGTGAAAGACGGCGAAATTGTGTTGAATTTAAATTACTCTGCGACTAAAGACTTGCATATTGATAACGACGCCATCGTGTTCTCGGCACGCTTTGGCGGCGTATCGCAAAATTTATATGTGCCGATGGGCGCTGTAAAAGGCGTTTTCGCACGTGAAAATGGCCAAGGCATGTTTTTTGAACCGGAGCTAGAAACCAATATCCATAAGAGTTCTGACGATACCGTTCCTGAAGCTGATGGAAAAGAAAAATCCAGCGACACTCCAGCGAAAAAGAAACCGACACTGACCATTGTTAAATAAAAGTTCAAACAGAATTTAGTTAGCCAGTGAGAAAATTTCTTTTACAAAGGGTCATTTCTTAAAAAAGACGCTGGTTTTTTAAAAAGGCACTTGTTTTTTAATAAATACACTTGGCGGCTATAAATAAAATTGCTATAGTCACGCCTTCAACAAAATGCCGGGTTAGCTCAGTTGGTAGAGCAGCGCACTTGTAATGCGAAGGTCATCAGTTCGATT
>JAKFEP010000183.1:0-19430 GCA_036675645.1 Methylotenera sp.
AGCAGGCAAGTCGTCGTAATGACGCAGGTTTCGCCTGCTGCTACACGATATAACAAAATCTCGCGACCCGATGATGACATCTTATACACACGCGATTGTCCGGCAAGCCGCATCACATAAGCACCACAGGTACCGCCTTCACGGTATCCTACAGTCCCAATCGGTGCTTCTACAATACGCGCCGATTTCGTTAGTATGTCTCGTGCATTAGCTTCTAAAGCCAATAATGGCGGGAAACTCTGCAACCAAGCTAAATCCTCCAAGCTACACTCCTCATTTATCGATTTATTATAGTCATTAAAAAAGCTATTAACAGAGCAATTAGCTTACAACCAGCCATGCCAGTGAACCTTAACTGTCAATTAAGCTTTTTACCATCTCCAACCCAAACCCAACACCAAACCCATTTACATCAGACTGCACCGCCCCTAGCCCACCTTTGCGATTGGTGCTGGACAAATCTGCATGACACCAAGCCACTTCATTTTCAATGAATTTTCCCATAAACCTTGTTGCATGCATATGGTCACCCCCGCCTTCTAATGTACATTGTTTAATGTCGGCAATATCGCTGTCTAAATCGCTATCCATGTCTTCTTCATATGGGAATGCGACAATACGCTCACCCGCTAAAGCACCTGCGCCTACGGCTTTGCAAGCTAGCTCTGGGCGATTTGCAATCACTCCGCTCATGCGGTCAGTCACCGCCACCGCCATGCTTCCGGTGAGTGTCGCGTAATCTAAAATCACATCTGGCTTTTGCCTGCTTGCCAGCGTCAGCGTATCGGCCAGCACCATGCGGCCTTCTGCATCGGTATGTACTATTTCAATGGTCATGCCATTTAATGCAGTGACCACGTCATTTTGTTTATAGGCTAAAGGCCCAATATGATTTTGTGCGATTGCCAACCAACAACCCAACTTCACCTCCAGTTGCATTTGCGTGGCCGCCAGCAAGACGCCCAGCGCAACTGCACTACCGTTCATATCCTCGTGCATCCCTTGCATATATTTAGCAGGCTTTAGGTTATGACCACCAGTGTCAAAACAAATACCCTTACCCACTAAAGCAATATGTTTCTTAGCTGTCTTTTCTTTGATTTTTTTGGGGAGGTATGTCAGGTGCACAATCGCCGCATCCATCGGTTCGCTACCCTGGCCCACTGCGTAGAATGCTCCCGCACCCATCTTTTTTAGGGCAGGCATATCAAACTCCTCCCAAGCCCACCCTTGTTCTTCAGCCAATTTTTTTACTTTATTACGATAAATAATCGGCGTTAATTCATTGGGTGGCAACATAGTTAGGCTGCGACACAGTGTGTTGCCCGCCACGCGCGCATTCACATCACTGTAATCATGATCAGCCTTGTGACCATAAATGCTGATAGTTTTTAACGGCTTAGCCTTATTGTCTTGCTTGGTTTTAGTGCCTTTGCGGCTAGGTAGCTCAGCTGCGTTTACTGTTACTACATAATATGCAGCACCAGCATTAACCTCGCGCTCTGCATCCTTACCAAACACGCAAATAGCTAAAGCTTCCGGTTTTTCTTCTAGCAAAGGCTTAGTGGCTTTACGCAACAATGTGTGTTTTTGAAAGACACTGAGCTTTTCATCCAAAATCACGAAGCTCGCCAATCCGCCATTAGGCAATTCGCAACTCACCGGAGTTTTACTTAAGTCTTTAAACTCACTTTTGCTACGCTTAAGTTTATTGGTGAGAGCCTCAGCAAAAGGATAGCTGTCTTTCTCTTTTTCACTTAACACAAAAAGAATGTGTTTTTCTGAAAATAACGACTTTTCGCTTCCCAATGATGTATTTTGTATTAATTTTACCGACATTTTTCAACCCTTAACTCTTATATAAAATCTAAGACAACGCTAGCAAATCCCTTGTTTTTTGTGACCATGCAGCCTATTTTAACTTGACCAAAATGCCTAAAAAAGCCACACTACTGCCTTTAAATAGCGGTTCTTAAATTGAACTTCCATATACACGTTTAGTTGCAGTGCCTAAAAACCACTAAAAAACCAAAGTATAACCAGTTAAATTATACGCGCAGCAAACGCACTGTAGTTATAACGCGCAATGACGCGACGGAGAAATCTCACGCATGGCAATAAATCAACAAGCTGGCTTAACCGAAACAGACGCACAAGAGACGCAGGAGTGGCTTGATGCCCTACTGTCTGTGATTGAAAACGAGGGCACAGAACGCGCCCACTTTTTACTTGAAGCGATGATTGATACTGCACGCCGCTCTGGCAGCAACCTGCCTTACAATGCAACCACTGCCTACCTGAACACCATCCCCACTCACTTGCAACAACGTTTGCCGGGCGACCCCGAGATGGAGCGTCGTGTACGCGCCCTAATCCGCTGGAATGCGATTATGACGGTGTTGCGTGCAAATGAAAAATCACCTGGTGTGGGTGGTCACATTGCCAGTTTTCAGTCCGCTGCTACCTTGTATGACACAGGCTTTAACTATTTCTTCCGTGCGCCAAACGAGAATTTTGGTGGGGACTGCATCTATTTTCAGGGGCACTCCTCACCAGGTGTGTACGCCCGCGCTTTCTTAGAAGGTCGCTTTACTGAAGAACAAATGGACAACTTCCGTCAAGAAACAGGCGGCAAGGGGTTATCCAGTTATCCGCACCCGTGGTTAATGCCAGACTTCTGGCAGTTCCCAACCGTGTCTATGGGCTTAGGCCCTTTGGCAGGGATATACCAAGCGCGCTTCTTGAAATATATGCATGACCGTGGGATTGCAGATACGAGCGATCGCAAAGTCTGGGTGTTCTGCGGCGATGGCGAAATGGATGAGCCGGAATCGCAAGGTGCGATTTCATTAGCCGCACGTGAAGGTCTAGACAACTTAATCTTTGTCATCAACTGTAACTTACAACGTCTAGATGGCCCAGTGCGCGGCAATGGCAAAATTATTCAGGAGCTGGAATCTAACTTCCGCGGTGCGGGATGGAATGCCATTAAAGTAGTGTGGGGTTCGTATTGGGATCCGCTGCTGGCAATGGATAAAGATGGCTTGCTCAAAAAACGCATGGAAGAGTGCGTGGATGGCGAATACCAAAACTTTAAAGCAAAAGGCGGCGCTTACACGCGCGAACACTTCTTTGGTAAGTATCCAGAATTAAAAGAAATGGTAGCCGCGATGAGTGACCAAGACATTTGGCGCCTCAACCGTGGTGGACATGACCCACATAAAGTCTATGCAGCCTACCATGCAGCAGTCAATCACAAAGGCCAGCCGACGGTGATTTTAGCCAAAACGGTAAAAGGCTACGGCATGGGTGAAGCAGGCGAAGGCCAAAATATCACCCATCAGCAAAAAAGCATGGATATTGAATCACTGAAAAAATTCCGTGATCGTTTTGACTTGCCGTTAACTGATGAGCAAGTTGAAAACTTATCGTTCTACAAACCAGCCGATGACAGCCCGGAAATGAAGTATATGGCGGAGCGTCGTGATGCCATGGGCGGCTTTGTGCCACAGCGTCGTCGCAAAGGCAATGAACTTAAAGTGCCTGATTTAGCCGCTTTTGACAACATGCTCACCGCCACTGGCGAGCGTGAAATCTCGACCACAATGGCATTTGTGCGTATTTTATCGACACTGGTGCGTGATAAGGAAATCGGCAAATACATCGTGCCGATTGTGCCAGATGAAGCACGTACTTTTGGCATGGAAGGCATGTTCCGTCAACTCGGCATTTACTCATCTGTTGGTCAGTTATACGAGCCAATGGATTCTGACCAAGTGATGTATTACAAAGAGTCAAAAACAGGTCAGATTCTAGAAGAAGGTATTAACGAAGCCGGTTCGTTCGCAAGCTGGTTAGCCGCTGCAACTTCTTACAGCGTCACCGGCACGCAAATGATTCCGTTCTATATTTATTACTCAATGTTTGGCTTCCAGCGTATTGGTGATTTGGCTTGGATGGCAGGCGATAGTCGTGCACGTGGCTTCTTGCTGGGTGCAACCGCAGGCAGAACCACACTCAATGGTGAAGGCTTACAGCACGAAGATGGTCACAGTCATTTGATGTCGGCCCTGATACCAAACTGCGTTTCTTACGACCCAACTTTTTCTTATGAACTAGCCGTCATTATTCAAGAAGGTTTGCGTCGCATGGTGCAAAACCAAGAAGATGTGTATTACTACATCACCTTGATGAACGAGAATTACACGCACCCAGCGATGCCAAAAGGCGCCGAAACCGGCATCCTTAAAGGTATGTACAACTTTAGCAAATCTAAAGCTAAAGGCGAAAAAGTGCAACTGATGGGCAGTGGCGTGATTTTGCGTGAAGTGATTGCGGCGGCGGAGTTACTGGAGAAAGATTGGGGCGTTGCAGCTGATGTGTGGAGCGCAACTAGCTTCACTGAGTTGCGACGTGAAGGATTAGATTGCGAACGCTGGAATATGCTGAACCCGGAAAAACCGCAAAAAGTGAGCTACGTTGCGCAATGCTTAAAAGATGCGGCTGGCCCAGTGATTGCCTCGACTGACTACATGAAAAGCTTTGCCGAGCAAATTGCACGCTTTGTGCCGAATAATTTTGTGGCGCTAGGTACAGATGGCTATGGCCGCAGTGATTCGCGTGAGGCATTGCGCGACTTTTTTGAGGTGAATCGTTACTATGTAGTGGTTGCCGCACTAAAAGCGCTCTCCGATGAAGGAAAATTGCCCGCCGCTAAAGTGGCAGAAGCAGTTAAAAAATACAAGTTAAATGGCAATAAGCCTAACCCCGTCACGGTTTAATGAAGGTTTAACAACATGAGTTTACAAGAAGTTTTAGTGCCGGATATTGGCAATTTCGATTCAGTGGATGTCATCGAAATTTTGGTCAAAGCCGGCGACGTGATTGCTAAAGACGATTCGTTATTGACAGTTGAATCCGACAAAGCATCGATGGACATTCCTGCGCCTTTTGCCGGCACAGTGAAAGAAGTTAAAACCAAAGTGGGCGACAAAATCGCCCAAGGGCATTTAATTTTAACGCTAGAAGCTGCCGAGGCCAATGCGGCGTCGCCAGCAGACAATACACAAGCGGATTCCAGCCCTGCTGTTACAAAACCTGTAACAGAAGCGCCTAAAACTGAACAAACAATCCCAACACCAAGCCGTCCGGCACCAGAACCCGCTAAAAAAATCCAGCCTGCGCATCAGCCGTTGCCAGTTGGCGAAAGCATCGTAGTAAATGGCGGCAAAGCGTCACATGCCAGCCCAAGTGTGCGTAAGTTTGCACGTGAGTTAGGTGTCAATTTAGCCATGGTACAGGGCAGCGCCGCAAAAAACCGCATCACCCAAACCGACGTGCAAGCCTATGTGAAAAATGAGCTGGCCAAACCGCGCACTGAAAATATGGGCGCTGGCTTAGGCAGTTTGGCGACACTGCCAATGCCAGTGATTGATTTTAGCCAATTTGGCGAGATTGAAACCAAGCCGCTATCACGCATTAAAAAAATCTCTGGAGCCAATTTACACCGCAATTGGGTGACTGCGCCGCACGTCACGCAGTTTGACGAAGCTGATATTACTGACCTGGAAGATTTTAGAAAATCCATGATGGCGGACGCGGAAAAACGTGGTGTGAAACTGACCATGCTGGCGTTTTTAATCAAGGCTTCTGTCAATGCTTTAAAAGCGTATCCAAATTTTAACTCTTCGCTTTCACCCGATGGTGATAGCTTGATACTTAAAAACTATTACAACATCGGCTTTGCCTGTGACACGCCGGATGGCTTAGTTGTACCTGTGGTAAAAGATGTACAAAGTAAAGACGTGCTGGATATCGCGCGTGACCTGATGGAACTTTCGACCAAGGCGCGTGAACGCAAACTTAAAATTGAAGAAATGCAAGGCGGCTGCTTTACCATTTCCAGCTTGGGTGGCATTGGCGGCACCATGTTCACGCCGATTATCAACTGCCCTGAAGTGGCGATTCTTGGCGTGTCCCGCTCTAGCATGCAGCCTGTTTACGACGCAAAAACCAAAAGCTTTGAACCACGCCTAATTTTGCCACTTTCCCTGTCTTACGACCATCGCGTTGTTGATGGTGCCGATGGTGCACGTTTTACCAGCCACATGCGCATGATGCTGTCTGATGTGCGCCGCTTATTACTTTAGTCAACGCGCAATTCACGCACTTCTTTAGTGCACAATTCGTCAAAATTACCCATTAACCTATAGATTTAGCAGGTTAATGGGTATTAAATCCCCTAAAAGTACACCTAATTCAGCTTTTTCAAGTTGGTATAACATTTGCTAGTTATTAAATACATGTATCTAAACTTATATGTAAGTTGGCGTACATAACATTTGCTTGAGTGAGGTTAGACTTAACTGACAACTGGGGATTATCATGACAAGGCTTGTTCCTGCATTATTAAGTTCCACTTTATTGTACTTTGTCTTCGCAACATCCAGCATGGCCGCACCGACCGACGAAATCGTGCAAAAAATCAGTGCGCATGTTGTCAAAGTCCAGGTAAGCCTTGAAAATGGCGGCTACGGGTTAGGTTCAGGGGTTGTAGTTGCCAAAGACCAGGTAGTCACCAATTGCCATGTCATTGCAGGCGCGGTTTCGGTCAGTGTTAACCGCAATGGTGAAAACTATAAAGCAAGTGCGCTCAAACCAGATTGGCACCATGATTTATGCATATTGACCGTGACCAACCTTAACGCACCCATTGCGCCTATAGGCTCAAGCGAAAAACTGAAGTACGAGCAACCTGTTTATACCGTTGGTTTCGCAACCTCCTCTCCTCGTCCCAATGGCATCTACGGCTTTGTAAAAGGCTTATACCCAATGGACGATAGCGTTGTGATTAGAGCCAGCAATGCGTTTAGGATGGGTGACAGCGGTGGCGGCATGTTTGATGACACAGGGAATTTAGTCGGAATCGTTACCGTTAAAAGCCCAGGCCATAATGCGTTTTACTACAATATGCCGGTGGAATGGGTGCAAGCTTTGATAAACCAGCCCGAACAGCCAATTGTCGGTAAAAGTGAATTGCCGTTTTGGGCAGAGTCGCACGAAAAATGGCCATTTTTCATGAAAGTTGTGCAGCCACTTAAAATGGAAGATTGGGCCACATTAGAGGCAATCGCTACTGATTGGGCGGAAAAGGAACCGCACAGCATGGAAGCAGTCTTTTACCGCGCAGTTGCTGAATTTAGCTTAAAAAATACGGCTTATGCTGAGCTACATTTAAATCAAGTGGTGGCTAGCAATAGTAACCATAGTAGCGCGCTGTATTATTTAGGCATCATCGCAGAACAAAACGGCAAACATCTCGAAGCCCTAAATTTATTGGCGGCGCTAGATATACTTGATGTCAATGTAGCAAACAACCTAAAACTCGCGATGGGTCTGACAACAGACTAGCGTCATTTTTATTACTGAACCAAAAAACACCAATTACTAAAACAATGTCATTTGTCCCTGCGAGTTAGCTGCACGCCAACTTTCAGGCACTCGAAAAAGTTGGGTGTTTAATTGTAAACGTTCGCTATTCATATCCAGCCGCTTTAACGCAAGCTTGAAACGATTAGCAAGCAAATCGGCAAACAGCCCTTCGCCGCGCATACGCTTGCCAAATTCAGATACATAGGTTTTTCCGCCCCGACTATGCTTGACCAAACTCATCACATGCTGCGCCTTAAGCGGAAAATATTGCTGTAGCCAATCTTGAAATAAATCTGTCAGCTCTAAAGGTAAACGCAAAAATACATAGCCAGCTCTGCGTGCCCCAGCAGCGTAAGCGCTTTCTAATATCCGCTCCATATCATGATCAGTTAATGCCGGAATAACTGGCGCAACCATCACGCCGGCAGGAATGCCCGCTTCGCTTAATCGCCGTATCGTTTCCAATCTTCTTTCAGGCGCAGCGGCTCGCGGTTCAGACCTGCGGGAAATTTGGCGATCCAAGGTTGTAATAGTAAGTGAAATACTCACCAAGCTTTTAGAGGCCATCGGCGCAATGAGGTCAATATCTCTTTCCACCAATGCTGATTTGGTGACTAAAGTGAAAGGATGATTCGCCTCTGCCAGCACCTCTATCAATTGGCGTGTAAGCTGATACTCCCGTTCAATTGGCTGGTAAGCATCGGTATTCATTCCTAGCGCAATCGGCTTACATTGGTAATTAGGCTTTGCAAGCTCTTTTTTTAGTATTGCTGGTGCATCTGGCTTCATCAGCAATCGCGATTCAAAATCCAAACCCGGTGATAAGCCTAAATATGCATGGGTTGGACGCGCATAACAATAAATGCAACCATGTTCACAACCGCGATAAGGGTTGATGGTACGGTCAAACGGTATATCGGGGGAATTGATATAGTTGATCACACTTTTAGTGGCATCTATACTTACCTCTGTACGTAGCGGAGGCGCTTCCTCATCCAAGCTGCCCCAACCATCATCCATCGCTTCATGTGTATGTGGCTCAAATCGGCCCACACGATTGCTAGCAGCGCCACGCCCTTTGTAGATTAAAGGGCGATAAAACGAATCTTCCATGATGATTTTATCCTCTAGAAAACAGATATAAGTAGCATGAGCCAAGCCTGAGAGTAAGCGATTTAATGCTAAAATACACCTAGTTATCATGATTATAAAGGTTCACATGAGTCAGTTAGTAGAAATATTAGTTCCCGATATTGGCAATTTTGACAGCGTCGATGTAATCGAAGTATTGGTAAAAGTGGGCGATAGGATTGCCAAAGAAGATTCATTAATCACTGTTGAATCTGATAAAGCGTCGATGGATATTCCATCCGCACAAGCGGGCGTTGTGAAAGAAGTAAAAGTGAAAGTGGGCGACAAGATTGCCAAAGGTACATTAATTTTAATGGTTGAAACAGAAGCCAATAACACAGCAACCACTCAAAATTCGAATGCGATGCCAGTGCACGAAAGCAAGGCGCAAGCAGCGCAGGCAGTACAAGAAGTACGACAAGCTGCGAGCAACACTGCTGACAAAGCGATGGCGAAGCAGTCGGATTTAGAAACACAAGTTGTTGTGCTAGGCAGTGGTCCTGGCGGCTACACCGCTGCTTTTCGTGCGGCAGATCTCGGCCTGAAAGTAGTGCTGATCGAGCGTTACGCAACGCTGGGCGGTGTATGTTTAAACGTGGGCTGCATTCCTTCTAAAGCATTACTCCACACCGCCAAAGTAATCACAGAAGCTGAAGAAACGGCTGCACATGGCGTCAGTTTTGGCGCGCCTAATATTGATTTAGAACATCTGCGCAACTGGAAATCCAATGATGTCGTCGCCAAACTTACTGGCGGCTTAGCGGCAATGGCGAAACAGCGTGGAGTTACTGTTGTAGAAGGTTTAGGCAAATTTACTAGCCCGCACCAAATCGCCGTGACTGCGGCCGATGGCAAAGTGACAACTATTGGCTTTGAAAATGCCATTATCGCCGCTGGTTCACAAGCGACCAAATTCCCCAACGCCCCAGATGATGCACGCATTATGGATTCCACTGGTGCGCTAAAATTAGAAGATATTCCCAAGCGCTTATTGGTCATCGGCGGCGGCATTATTGGGCTAGAGATGGGCACAGTATACGATGCACTGGGCAGTAAAGTCAGCGTAGTAGAATTTATGGATGGCTTGATAACGGGTTGTGACCGGGATTTAGTGCGCCCGCTACAAAAGCGCATGGATAAACGCTTTGAAGCAATTATGCTTTCCACCAAAGTAAGTAAGATGGAAGCTAAAAAAGATGGTATTCATGTGAGTTTTGAAGGCGAAGAAGCGCCTAAGGATGTACAAATTTATGACCGTGTACTGGTTTCCATAGGCCGCAAACCAAACGGTAACAATATTGGTGCAGAGCTTGCCGGTGTTGCGGTGGATGAGCGCGGCTTTATAGCTGTAGATAAGCAGATGCGAACCAATGTGTCGCATATTTTCGCCATTGGCGATATTGTTGGACAGCCGATGTTAGCGCACAAAGCCACGCACGAAGGCAAAGTGGCGGCAGAAGTGATTGCAGGACACAAAGTGGAATTCGTTGCATCCGTGATTCCAAGTGTGGCTTATACCGACCCGGAAATCGCGTGGGTTGGCATGACCGAAACTGAAGCAAAATCTAAAAATATTGATATAGAAAAGGCTTCGTTCCCTTGGGCAGCTAGTGGTCGCGCCATCTCTATCGCGCGTACCGAAGGAGCAACTAAGTTAATCTTTGATAAAACCACACACCGCTTAATTGGTGCGGGTATTGTTGGCGTTAATGCGGGTGAACTGTTGGCAGAAGCAGCTCTCGCCATTGAAATGGGTGCTGATGCACACGATTTAGGGCTGACCATTCACGCCCACCCTAGTCTCTCAGAAACCATCTGCTTTGCAGCAGAAATGAAAGAGGGAACCATCACTGACTTGTACATCAAAAAACGATAATAACAACATCTTGAGGTAAGCAGTTTTTGCTTACCCTCGTTTATTTTATGCCGGGCAAGCGGCAGGCTCGATTTCAGTCCCCACAAATTCGGGTTTAATTCTCTGCAGCTCTAGCGCAGTGGCAGCACTCACCGATTTTATAAGCAGGCTATTCAGCGATTTACCTGGGCTACGCAACGCTTTAGTTGCACCTTTTACGCCTTTTTCTTGCAACTCTTTTAGTAAGCTGCTAGCCAATTGTTCCTCTTGAAATAGACCAAATGAAATCGCATTACGCCACTGCGAATCTTGCACAATAAACAACTCATCTACGCCCATCGCCTCAATTTCATTGGCTTTTTCTTGCGCTAACGCTGCGCTTTTTAATGGTGGATAATATACCCAAAAACGCCTGTCTTCGTTGGCCTGCTCTTGCTTAACCTCGCTCTGCAAGCCAAGTCGCACTAACACTACTTGTGCAGCGGGCAAGTTGGTTTTGGTAAAGTTACCCCATTTGTAGCAAGTCGTCGCATAACCGAGTGCAGTGACCGGCTCCGCCTCGACCACAGGTGGTGCCACTTTTTTAGGCATAGCCTGTAGATCTGCATCACTTAAAATCTTTAACTTTTCCGGCATGATTGAGCGGTCTACCAATGCTGGTTGGGGCGCAATCAGGTCTAAATTAAAATACACCAGCAAGCCCAAATTCAGCAACACTAGTAACCACACCAGTAACTTCATCTTATCGTTCTTTCCCTAGTATTTCGTTTTTAGCCTCCATTTTCTGGCAGCTCTTTTCCAAGCAATACCAGACCCTGCAGCACTAGATTTTCTATAATAATAACCTGTTTTGTACCTGTATTCGCAGCTTGCACATTTAAAGCCTGCGCAATGAAGCGTGCATCGCCGCCCGTCATCACTAGCTTAGGCAACCAGCCACTGCGTTTTTCTAAACGCTTTTGCATAAGGTGGATTGCTCCCACCACAGCACTTAAGCAGCCGGTTTGAATCGCATCTGGCGTATTTCTAGGAAATTCAGCATAAGCACCCTCGCTCACATCAAGCTGGCTCTTCAACAAAGCAGTGTTTTGACTCAGTGAAGCGCGCAACAAATGCAAACCAGGCATAATACTGCCGCCCAAAAACTCACCCTTGCTAAGCGCATCAATCGTAATGGCAGTGCCAGCATTGACCACTACCGTGGCGTGTTTGGTATGATGCCAAGCCGCCACCAAGGCCGCCCAGCGGTCTATACCCAAATTAGCAGCATATAAGTTTTTAACCCCGCAGGCGTTTGGTTTGGCTGTTACAAAATGCACCGGTAAGGGATTGAGCAACTGGCTCACCAGTTGCGCCATCGCGTCACCTGCCACGTTTGCAACCAGCACTTGCGTTGCCTTTTTAATAGGGAAAATTGCTTGGGCAATTTCTTCATTCAAACATACATCTGTTTCCTGCAAACGGCCTGCAGCGTCGGCCAATGCCCATTTGGTACGGGTATTGCCTATATCGATTACCAACAACACTATTAAAGTCTCCTCAAAGAAATTTCGCCAGCCGAAAAGCGCTGCAAACCAAGTGCAGTTTCAACCTGCAAGATACCATCCTCAGCCACACCTTTCACCACGCCTTGTACCTCGGTTCCATTCGGCAATAGCATGCGTACTGGCTTATTTTCGTACGCATGGTAGCTTTGCCATTCATCACGCAGGGCAACAAATCCATTTGTCTCAAAACCGCTTAGCACAACAGCCAAGTGCTTTAAAATAGCACCTAATAAAGCGTTTTGATCTACCTCTTTAACACTCGCCAAATCAATCGCAGGCTGGTCGATACTTTCCAGCACATTTTTTGGCAGGTTCAAATTAATACCCACGCCAATCACCGCCGCGCTTGGGCCTTCTAAATCGCCTTGCAGCTCAATTAAAATGCCCGCCAGTTTTTTACCATCTACCAACACATCATTTGGCCATTTTAGCTGTGCCGCGTTCACCTCAAAATCGCGTAGCGCGCGTATTAACGCCACACCAACACACAAACTTAAACCAGATAGCGCCGCTGCACCGCATTGAAAACGCCACAACAATGAAAAAGTTAGGCTCGCCCCTAGTTGCGACACCCAAGTTCGGCCACGCCTACCTTTGCCTTTGGTTTGTACATGCGCCGCCACACAAGTAGCATGTGCCGCGTGCTTATTTTGCATGAGGTAAGTATTGGTTGAGGCAACTTCATCCAGCACCTCTAGCGCAAACCAGGCACGCTGCTCACCGATGGCTTTTAATACTTCATTTCTATCTAACAAATTGATTGCTAATGGTAACTTATAGCCTCGGCCACGCACTGAAAAAATCTCAATTCCAAGATTTTCTGCATGCTGGACCGCGTTCCAAATGGTAGCGCGTGTTACTTTAAATTGCTGAGCCAGCGCCTCGCCTGAATGAAACTTTCCATCGGCCAGCACCTGCAAAACGGGAAAGGTAAGTGTACTCATATTAACTTAAGTTTATCACAGGCTTATTTGTTTAAGGCTGGCGGTTTGCTTGCCAAAGCAGACCAAAACCAAGCGCATGCGTGTAAAATAAGCGAAAATTTATTGAAAACAGATCATGTCAGAAAAAGAACCAATTCCATCAGCTTCAAACTTCATTCGCGGCATTATCGACCGCGATTTAGCCGAAAATAAATTCGCCACCAAAAAATGGGCTGGTAGCCCAGGCGGCGCAGCACACCAAGCTGCAGGCCAAGTTGATACTGCTAAAATCCGCACACGCTTTCCGCCCGAACCCAACGGTTATTTGCATATTGGCCATGCTAAAAGTATTTGCCTCAACTTTGGCTTAGCGCGTGATTACGGCGGCATTTGCCATTTGCGCTTTGATGACACCAATCCGGAAAAAGAGAGCCAGGAATATGTCGATAGCATCACTGAGATGGTGCACTGGCTGGGCTTTGGCTGGGAAAACGGTAACGAAAGTAACTTATATTTCGCCAGCGATTACTTTGAGTTTATGTACCAATCCGCAGAGGCGCTCATTATGGGTGGCCATGCTTATATAGATGAGCAAACTGCAGACGAAATGCGCATTAATCGCGGCACGCTGACTGAAGCTGGAAAAGATTCGCCTTATAGAAATAGAACAGTAGAAGAAAATTTAAAACTGTTCCGCGAAATGCGCGATGGCAAACAGGCTGATGGCAGCATGGTACTGCGTGCCAAAATCGATATGGCATCACCCAATATTAATATGCGCGACCCTGCCATTTATCGCGTACGCCGCGCGCATCACCACAACACGGGCGACACATGGTGCATTTACCCCATGTACACCTTTGCGCACCCCATTGAGGACGCGCTGGAGCAAATCACCCACTCCATCTGCACGCTGGAATTTGAAGACCAACGGCCATTTTATGACTGGTTATTAGAGCGGCTTGCTGAAGCAGGTTTGTTAGCGCATCCACTGCCGCACCAATACGAGTTTGCGCGTTTAAATCTAACTTATGTGGTGCTTTCTAAACGCAAACTGATTCAATTAGTAGAAGAAAAACATGTTTCAGGCTGGGATGACCCACGCTTGCCTACCCTGGCAGGCGCACGCCGCCGCGGCTATACGCCAGAAGGCTTTAGGCTGTTTGCAGACAGAATTGGTGTTTCAAAAGCCGACTCATGGATTGAGTACACCATACTCGAAGACTGCATGCGCGAAACGCTCAACAACTCTGCAGAGCGCCGCATCGCCGTGCTAGATCCGATTAAATTGGTGATTGATAACTACGACGCGAATAAGTCTGAGGATTGCTTTGCGCCTAACCATCCGCTTAAACCAGAGCTTGGCAAACGCACCATTCAACTCACCAAAGAGTTGTGGATAGAGCGTGAAGACTTTATGGAAGTGCCCAGCAAAGGCTTCTTCAGGCTGGTGCCAGATGGCATGGTGCGCTTACGTTATGGCTATGTGGTGAAATGTACTGGCTTTGAGAAAGACGCCGCAGGCAACGTCACCGTTGTGCATTGTGAATACCTGCCAGACACAAAATCTGGAACCGCAGGCGCAGATGCCATTAAGGTAAAAGGCAACATCCATTGGGTCAGCACCAGCCATGCTTATACTTGCGAAATCCGCATGTACGATAGATTATTTAAAGAAGCGCATCCGGGCGAAGGCGAGCGTGACTTTTTAGATGACATCAACCCAAATTCAGCACACACCGTCACTGCACAGTTAGAGCTGGCGTTAAAAGATGCCAAACCTAGCGATACCTTCCAGTTTGAGCGCCACGGCTACTTTGTGGCAGATAGAAAAGACAGCGTGGCTGGCAAACCTGTGTTTAATCGCACCGTAACGTTGCGGGATGCGTGGCAGAAATAGCTAGGAGATTCAATTGAGATTTAACCAATTTGCAAATGTATATATAAAAATCATTCCTGCGCTTGGTTTCCTTCTATTCTGTATTGTTGTTTTAATATATACATATCCACGTTCAAATTTAAAAATTACAACGAATCCGAGTTACTGGGGAGCTTTCGGCGATTTTATTGGAGGGGTTTTAAATCCAATTTTTGCAATATTTACTCTAATTGGTCTGGTACTTACTATTAGATTGCAAATGGAAATTCTTGAGGTTCAAAAAAAAGAATTAGTGGCAACTAGAGAAGAGTTGAAAAAGTCTGCTGAAGCTTTAGAAATTCAAAATAAAACGATGCTTTCACAAAATTTTGAAGGTACATTCTTTCGAATGCTTGAGAAACAAGCAGAACTTTTAAATAGAATAGAGTTTCCCCCAGGGTCGGGGGCTTTTGGTTCCAAAGCAGTGAGATATATTCTCGATCGAGCTAAGAATAAGACTCTTGAGGGAAATAATTTTTTAAGCGCCTATGAAGGAATATATAAGCAAAATAAGTCATCTATGGGACCTTATTTTAGAAACCTTTATCACACACTAAAACTAATTGATAAAAATCAGCATCTTGCGGACAATGAGAAATACGATTACTCAAGTTTGGCAAGAGCGCAACTATCTAGTGATGAAATTACGCTAGCTTTTTATAACTGCCTAACAGAACCCGGGAAAGGTTTGAAAGAGTTAGTGATTAAATATCGAATGCTCAAACATATTGACACATCTAGGCTGGCTAGTGCCAACTTAATTGATGACAATACTTTTTATCCTCCAGAAACCTTTCTTGCTAGAGATTAAAAATCTCAACTTAAAAAGAGTATGAAAAAACGCCTTCGCACACGCAAAAAGCATTACGCTAAAAAGGTCGGCATGCCACCTGGAACGCCCGTTTATATTGGCGATGCAGACATCGCCAAACAAGTAACCCCCAAAATTAGCAAAATTGCATATAACGCCACTGAGATGATTGAGTGCGAGCTAAGCGCGGAAACGCTAGCTAGTTTCAAGCAAGATAAAGACAAAAAACTGTGGCTAAACGTGCATGGCGTGCACGATGCCGCATTAATCAAACAAATTGGTGAACTATTTAAGCTGCACCCATTGGTGGTGGAAGATATTTTAAACACCGAACAGCGCCCCAAAATTGACGAGTATGAAGATTACATTTTCCTAGAAACGCGTCTTTTTTATTACGAAAAAGACAGCATGTCTGTCAGCAGTGAGCAGATTAGCATGGTGCTTGGTTCTAACTTTCTGCTGACGTTTCAAGAACGTTCAACAGGCGCGTTTGAACCTGTGCGGCAGCGTTTACGCGCTAACCATGTACATACGCGTAGCCAAGGGGTGGATTATTTGGCTTACGCCTTGCTAGACAGTGTGGTGGATGGTTATTTTAAGGTGCTGGAAGATGTAAGTAACGACAGCGAGGATTTGGAAGATCGCCTGTTAAGCAAACCCAGCAATATAGAGCTACGTAATATCCACCAACTGAAGCACGTTACGATTGAGCTACGCCGTGCCGTGTGGCCGCTGCGCGAGGTGGTGAATAACTTAACGCGCAACGAAAAGGCGTTTTTTAAACCTAGCACTGTGCCTTATTTGCGCGATGTGTATGACCACACTGTGAGTTTTATTGAATCGCTAGAATCGATTCGAGATAGTTTAAGCGCTATGATGGATATTTATATGGCGAGTGTAAGCCAGCGCGTTAACTTAGAGTTACGCGCACTGACGGTGGTGGCCATGCTGTTTATGCCAGCCACGCTGATTGCAGGGATTTTCGGCATGAACTTTATCCATATGCCTTGGATAGACGAACATAATGGCTTTTGGTGGGCGCTAGGCATTATGGCCACCATTGCGACAATCATGATTTTGATTTTTTGGCGCCGGCAGTGGTTGAGTAGTAAAAGTTAACCAGTAAGACTTAACTAGCGTAAGCTTGCCTTATGCATCTTGTGTAAAATCTTTAATTAAATCTGAATATTTCGCCCGTACTTTATCCTTCTTAGGCCTGGCAACAGCCAAACAATAAGGCTGGCTTGGATTCTTGTCGAAATAATACTGGTGGTAGGCTTCCGCAGGGTAAAACGTATCTGCACCATTAATTTGCGTGACGACAGGTGCATTAAAGATATGTTTAGCGTTCAGCGTAGCGATCATTTTTTCAGTCGCCTCACGCTGCGCTGCATTTTGGCAGAACACCGCAGAACGGTATTGTGTGCCAACATCGTTGCCTTGGCGGTTGAGCGTAGTCGGATCATGCGACATAAAAAATACTTCCAGCAAGGTCTCAAAACTAATTTGATTGGCATCATAAGTAATTTTTATGCCTTCAGCATGGCCGGTATCACCATTGCAGATATCTTGATAGGTGGGGTTAAGTGTATGGCCGCCCACGTAGCCGGACACAACTTCTTTGACGCCTTTTAACTGAGTGAATACAGGCTCTGTACACCAGAAACAGCCGCCTGCGAAAATTGCAATTTGTTGATTACTCATCTTGTCACCTTTAAACTTTTTCTTAAAAAATTTGCCTTAATTAGCAGTTAATAGTCTTACAATGGTTAGTCAACATTTCACCCAAAACATTACATTATCTGTAAAAATTAATCATGCTTTTAAATGCTTTATACGTTGATTTTAACTCTTACTTCGCCTCGGTAGAGCAACAGTTACGCCCAGAGTTACGCGGCAAGCCGGTTGGCGTACTGGCAGTAATGGCAGAAACCACCTGCTGCATTGCGGCCAGTTATGAGGCAAAAGCGTTTGGCATTAAAACGGGTACTGGCGTGCGCGACGCACGCAAACTTTGTAAAGATATTATATTTGTGGAAGCAAGACCGCCGCTTTACATACAGTTTCATCATAAATTAATAGAAATCGTCGAAAGCTGCACGCACGTTGAAAACGTATTATCCATTGATGAAATGGTGTGCAAGTTGACAGGTAGCCAACAGGTAAAAGAAAACGCACTTAAACTGGCGGCTAAAATTAAGCGTGAAATCAATAAACAATTTGAATTTATACACTGCTCGATTGGCATAGCGCCCAACACGTTTTTGGCTAAAACTGCGTCTAACATGCAAAAGCCGAATGGCTGCGTGGTGATTGAAGAGAACGATATCCCAAATAAGCTTTTTACTCTCGACCTGCGCGCGTTAAATGGCATTGGCAAGCAAATGCAAGCACGGCTAGCGCGATATGGTATTGATACGGTAGAAAAGCTCTACGCTGCGAACCGCGCGCAGCTACGAAGCGCTTGGGGCAGTATTGAGGGTGAGCGTTATTACGACAAACTTCGCGGCATTGAACCGTTTTACGTTAAAAATACACGCAGTAGTTTGGGGCATTCACATGTGTTACCTCCCGAGCAACGTACTATTTCAGGCGCAAAAGCCGTCTTGCATAGGTTGCTGCAAAAAGCAGCGATGCGTATGCGCAGTTATGATTTACTCACTTCGCATATCAGCATAAAAATAAAGTTGCGTCATCGCAAAAGCAAAGAACCAGCACGGTTTTATAATGAAAGCGTCATTACCTCAACAGATAATAGTTTAAAGTTGACCGAGTCATTAGAAACGCTACTGCATGAATTTACAACAATAGATGCTAACTTTGACCCAATTGCAGTGGGTGTTAATTTTGGTGCGCTGAGTAATGCAAACGAATATATAGATGATTTATTTGCCGAAAAACCTTCTGCAAACGAGAAGAAACTGAATAAAGCGCTGGATATTTTAAATTTGAAGTATGGCAAAAATACCGTTTATTTTGCTGGGGCGCACAATGCATTGGCTAGTGCACCTATGCGTATTGCGTTTAATCACGTGCCTGATTTAGTGGTGGAGAACGATTAGTCGCAACGACTGAGTGGTTCTGTATCTCTGCCACGAGATAAATCATCACCGCGGCGACCAAAAGATAAATCATTCGATGATTTGCCGCGCGACAATTCATCATTTTTGCGATTCGATGCTAAAAAATCATTACTGGCACTGCGCGTTAAATCGTCACGTTTTTTACTGAATGTTAAAAAAGGTGACTCTTTACTACGACTCAAATCATCATGTTTGCGACTTGCATCCAGGTCATCCGTGTTTTTCCGGGGCGCCAAATCATCACGTAATTTACTAAAGCTTAACTCCGGCGTTTCTTTGCCTAAAGACAAATCATCATACACACGATTAGATTTTAAAGGAGCAGTGTCATCACCACGCGTTAAGCCTATAGGCTGGCAACGCTGCTTGCAATTGGTATTTTTATCATCACCCTGCGCAAATACAGCATTGCAAAACATCAATGCGATAAAACCTAAAACAGCCGTTTTCATCATCGAATCCTTATTCATAAGGTTTACTATACAGTGATTTAAAGATAAAAATCAATACTTTGCTTTTTCTTATGTAACAATTTTGTTTGAGCCGATACCTAGCCCACAAACAATAAAACCCTCGCTGGGAGGGTTTTTTGTAAACCAACTTGAGGCTGGTTTGGTATAAATAGCTTGGCAGTGACCTACTTTCGCATGCAAAAAGCATACTATCATTGGCGCTGGTTCGTTTCACGGCCCTGTTCGAGATGGGAAGGGGTGGGTCCAAACCGCTATGGC
>JAKFEP010000030.1:0-2960 GCA_036675645.1 Methylotenera sp.
GCTCAGCAAGCCAATATCAAGGCCTCTAGCGCATATGCCTTTAGTGTAAAACCAAGATGGGATCTAGCAGAACTTACTAAGCCCTAGATTATTTTTTGCCAAAGCCTGATTCAGTGCCAGCTAACAGCTTCTGAATATTAGTTCTGTGCCGCCAAACCAACATAATCGCCATCAGAAACACCATCAGCACGTAATCTTTATAAGGCAACAAAAACCAGGCATAAATTGGTGACATGACAGACGCCGCGATTGAGCCAAGCGAAGAATAACGTGAAAACGCAAATACAATCGCCCAAGTAGCGACGGCTGCCACAGCAAGCCAGATAGATATTGCCAACATTACACCCAGCGCAGTAGCCACACCCTTACCGCCTTTAAACTTGTGATAAATGGGATACAAATGGCCAAAAAGTACTGCCAGTCCTATCGATGCTACCACCCACATCAGCATATTCGATTGCAACGCCAGCCACACTGGCAACCACCCCTTCAGTGCATCGCCTAGTAACGTTAAAATGGCCGGCAATTTTTTACCACTGCGCGCAATATTTGTCGCACCAATATTACCGCTACCCACAGTGCGCGGGTCTGGCAGACCAAACAATTTGCTAAAAATAATGCCAAATGAGATGGAGCCGATGAGATACGCGGCGACTATCCATACAATCGGGATTAAGGTGACAGGGATAAAACCTAAACCATCCATAAAATCTTTCAAATGTATCATCCTGATAAAAACTGGAATCTAGTGACTTTTAAACATTGATAGTATATTACTGCAATAGCGCCTATGCAGGAATAATGAAGAACGAATATGGACACCATTTTTATATCTGAACTCAAAGTAAAAACTAAGCTAGGCGTGCCCACGTGGGAGCGCATGGTAGCGCAAACTGTGATTCTTGACATCGAGATTGGTTACGATGTATCGAAGGCCTGCAAGAGCGACAGCATTGCTGACACCATTGACTATGGTGCAGTAGTTACGCGTATTCATGAAACCTTAAATGAGCATAGCTTTCAATTGGTAGAAGCACTGGCCGAGCATGTATGCCAACTGATTTTTAAAGAATTTGGCGCGTTAAGTGTAAAAATTAAAGTGGCTAAACCAGGCATATTGCCAGGGCTGAAAGCGTTAGGGGTTATGATTGAACGAAGCAAATAGGTTGAGAACAACATGAGTTCTGGGGTTTTGATATTTCAAGGAATGACTGTTGGAGTTTTGCCAGGAGATCTTCAAATATCAGCTGATGATGCGGGAGACATAAATTCAAAGTTAATCCTTTCCACCTCATACAATGTAATTCCAATTTGGCTGCATATTGCAAACAATCATTTTATCTCTGCTAGAGCTGCATCAGAAGCTTTGAAAAATCAATGGAATGAAGATGTAGAAAAGCAAAAATCATTGCTCATGTCAGAGCTTGCCCCATCTATGCAAACAATTGTGTCGTGTGGAATAGCTCTGGATGCACTTTATGACATACTTCGACCATATGCGAAATTGTCTCAAAAAGATATGGACGCATGGAAAAGTAAAGGAACAAGTCGAGGAGCTCAAATATCTGAGATTATAAGGCGCGTGTACAAAATAAAGGGCGAAACGTTTAAAGCGTTTAAGAAGAATATTACCGAAATTATTAAATTTAGAGATATGGCTGTACACCCAGCAAGCGAACTAAAAAATGCAATTACAAGACCCGATATCTCAGTTGGTGTTGACTGGAAATTTTCCGCATATAAATATACAAATGCTTCAAACTGTTTTGAATCTACAATGAAAATGTTTATCTATCTGTATGAAAATAAATCCAAACAAGAGTCTGTTAACATTAATATTGAAAATATATTTTTAGCACTTCAAGAACTTGGAGTAGTTAAACTAAATGCAAAACCACTGGATTCCGTACCTGGCACGGAATGATAGTTTAAAAACATATGCCCTTTAATCCAATATCGATGCGCCTTCCAGAGCATCAAATTATCCTCTTGGATGATGCACACTATGCAACTGCTTCAAGCGCTCACGCGCCACATGCGTGTAAATCTGCGTCGTTGAAATATCCGCATGCCCTAACAACATTTGCACCACGCGTAAATCAGCCCCATGATTGAGTAAATGTGTGGCAAACGCGTGACGTAAAACGTGTGGGCTCATGTGCTTAGTAATGCCCGCCAGCAGCGCATAACGTTTAATCAAATACCAAAACGCTTGCCGCGTCATTGCGCTTGCTCTGTTGGTGACAAATAGCGCATCACACAAACGTTTTTGCAAAATATCTGGTCGGGCTTGTTTTAAATATTTATCGATCCAATCTGCCGCTTCTTGCCCCATCGGTACTAGCCTAGTCTTGCTGCCCTTACCCGTCACGCGCACTACGCCATCCTGCGTGCTCACTTCGTTTACGTTTATTGTCACCAGCTCTGAAACGCGCAAACCACTGGCATATAGCAGTTCTAGCATGGCTCTATCGCGCAGGCCAATCGCTTCGCCAGTGTTTGGTGCATTTAATAAGTCTTCCACTTCTTGCTCATTTAGACTTTTGGGCAAACTACGCGGCAATTTGGGCGACTCGATTTGCAGGGTAGGGTCACTGCTGATTGAATTCTCTCGCAAAGCATAGCGATAAAATCGCCGCATGCTTGCAATGAGCCGGCTAATACTGCGTGGTTTGCTTTGCGGAAATTTAATGGCAAGATATCGCTGAATATCAGCTTGAGTAGCCTCTAATAAATGGCTTTTATGTTTGCCAAGCCAAGTATTAAATTGGCTTAAATCAGCGCGGTAGCTTTCGAGCGTATTTTTAGAGAGGCCATCTTCTAGCCAAAGGTGATCAATAAACGTATCCAGTTGAACAGCGCCTAATTGAACAGTATCGAGCTGGTTAGATTCTGACTTACTTTCAGTCAAGCGATGGCCTTACCAACTTGTTATTTTTGAATGTGACGCCTTCATGTTC
>JAKFEP010000096.1:0-19127 GCA_036675645.1 Methylotenera sp.
TCTTATGTGAAAACATCAAAATAAATAAAGGACTTTTGAGTAAAAATAGAACAAATAGGTATTGTAGATTTTTTTTCAAATGATTTAGTGCTTCCTTAACTCGATCAGCAACACGAATCGATAACGCCAGATTGGTAAGGGTTGGGTTAGCGTAGCCCCCGGTCGGGAAGGTCGCGCTTCCGGCAATATAAAGATTTTCAACCCCATGCACCCGACAATCACGATCTACTACACCATCACGCGGATCATCACTCATCCGCGTGGTCCCCATCATGTGGTGGGCGCCTGTGAATGTTTTTACAGATTCTGCCGGTAGTTTGGGTGGTTCATAGCTACCGAGACCAGTGTCAACCAAGGCCTCGCCCATGATTTGCTGCGCACGCGTTATACTGGCTATATCTTGCGGATTCCATGTGTAATGCACTTTGATTCTAGGGCAACCCAGCTCGTCTTTCTCATCAGTCAACGTGACACGATTATTTGGATTTGGGGATTGCTCAACCAACGCCAACAACTCTAGGCGATTATATTTTCTCTCGTTATTCGCTATGCGTGACCAGCCGCCACGTCCCAAACCCAGCAAAACTGGAACATCGTAGCGAACACTTTCATACACCGCACGAAACAGCCGATTTCGACCACGAAATATATTTAACAAATGTGTCCCAAGGTTTTCAGGGAAACGGGTAAAGTTAAACATTAAATGGAGTTTGAGTGCACTGACGCTGTTCATTGCATCAAGATCTGATTCATTCCAAGGCATAGGGAAAAGCATCGCTGCAAAATTACGCAAGCCTTCTTTGCGCATGATTTCTGGCGATAAATTGAGCTTACCCAGCACTGAAGCGCCTGCTATACCTTGCATGTCATAAAATCTTAGTTTATTGATAAAGCTTGGGTCATGCGGGACAAAATTACCGCTGGCCACCAGGTTGTGGTCCATGTAATAACGGCCGACGTTATCGTGCTGGTTGCCTATTCCATTAGGATGATGTCGCTTTGAATTAAGCAGTAGACGAGGTGTTTGGAGTGCATTGGCTGAAATTATAAATTGCTTTGCCTTGAAATAAATTTCCTTACCTTCAAAGGTGCGCACCAGCGCGCGCTCAATTTTCGAACCATCTTCATTAGAAAGTAACTCTACCACCGTTGCATGCGCATATATATTGACGTTTTGAGAGTCAACAATTTGTGCTGGAAAGTCTTTTGTGAACTTTTTGGTGGGTCCAAAAAGAAACACACTATTGTATGCTTTGTCCGGTGGCAGAGGCAGCGTTAACATCTCATCTTTAGCCCAATAATCTGCTGAATATTGATAGGGACCAATTTCACAAACCTCTTGAACGCGAGCATAGTAGGGATCTAAATCAGCTTTGCGAATTGGCCAGCCACTATGGGGAACCTCGTCTCGTTGCTCGAAATCAATTTCATCAAAGGGTGTATAGCGATAGCCATATTGATTATCCGTCATCTGCAGAATCCAGTTATTTGCAGTGCCTCCAATTTGGCGCAGATGGGTTGATTCAAGAGGTTCGTAGAGCTCGCCGCTTAATGTACCCTTGCTAAGTTGATGCGCTTTGGCATCAAATTTGTCGCCCCCACTTTCCAGCAGGCTTACACGAATATCTGAATCTAGAAACTCCCTAGCTAGCGCCGTTCCGGCAGGCCCGGCGCCAATAATGCAAACATCAGACTCAACCACCTGCTCATGCATCAGCGTGCGTGCATCTATTTTCATCTCGTCCCCTTATCTATTGGGCTTTGCCGCAGTGGATAGCTAAAACGGCTTTTGGATATCTTTTACAAGGTGTTGTAAGGCCTATTACTGAGTTTCGTTACTACATTTAGTAAGAAGGCGATGTCGCTGAAACTGCCCTTGCTTGGCGCTGATAAAATTGTGCCATGTTTACAGGAATTATCCAAACCGTTGCCTAAACCCTTCTACTGCTTTAGTAGACATTTATTATTGTCACTAGAAGCTTCAACATGCCAGTATAGTTAATGCAGGGCTTGATTGCTTGTTTAAACAGATGTCACAGTCATACAAAACATAAAAATAAAGTAAAATCACTATCATGCGGGATTGGTGAAATGGCATCACGAAACTTTCCCAAAGTTTAGTCGCGGGTCCGATTCCCGTATCCCGCTCCAAACGAGTAATATAAGAAAATATTGTAGAAAGTAAAAATGATTGAGACACCACCAGTAGTCCTCACCTTCGCTGCCACTGATCCGAGCAGTGGCGCTGGTTTGCAAGCCGATATTTTGGCACTTGCCAGCATTGGCTGTCACCCCCTTTCTGTGGTGACGGGCGTTACTGTGCAAGATACGGTCGGGGTGGAAAGTGTCATGGCGTTAGATGCAGATTGGGTGAATGACCAGGCACGGACTATTTTAGAAGATGTGCAAATTGCGGCTTTTAAATTGGGCTTGATTGGTAGCGTAGAAAACATTGCCGTAATTGCCGAAATTGTTGCGGATTACCCAGATGTCCCGTTGATAATTGACCCTATTTTAACTTCAGGCCGTGGCGATGAATTGGCCAATGAAGAAATGCAATCGGCCATGTGCGAGTTATTGTTTCCACAAGCTACCCTGATTACCCCGAATAGCCTAGAGGCGCGCAGGCTGGCATTTTATGAAGAAGGCGATGAAATACAACATACCTCATTAGATGAATCAGCCATACGCTTACTGGAAATGGGTGCCGAATATGTGCTAATTACAGGTACGCACGAGCGGACGAATGATGTGGTGAATTCCTTATTTGGCAGCAATAGCAACGGCGCCAGCGGCCTCATAAAAGCTTATCACTGGGAACGTCTGGCAGGCAGCTTCCACGGTTCTGGTTGCACACTCACCAGTGCCATCGCCGCTTGTTTGGCGCATGGACTCAGCATGGAAGAAGCTATTCAGGAAGCGCAAGAATATACCTGGCAAACGCTTAAAAATGGCTTCAGACCAGGTATGGGACAATATATACCTGACCGGTTTTTTTGGGCGCGCGATGAAGATGGCGCTGGTGACAAGCAGTTTGAAAAAGTGTCACCCATCCAGCATTAGTCAACACCATGATTCAAGGTCTTTACGCCATTACACCAGATACTTTAAACACAGAGTTATTGTGTGAAAAAGTGACGGCCGCCCTGCAAGGCGGCGCTAGCTTGGTGCAGTACCGCAATAAAGCAGCTGATGCTGGCCTTCGATTACGGCAAGCTACAGCACTGTTGGCGTTATGTCGCAGTTTTAATGTGCCGTTGATAATTAATGACCACTTGGATTTATGTGCAAAAATTGATGCCGATGGTTTGCATTTAGGCGCCACCGATTGCGATTTAGGCGCTGCCAGGCGTTTGCTTGGCGCGCATAAAATTTTAGGTGCGTCTTGTTATAACCGCTTGGATCTAGTTGTTCAAGCCGAGGCTGCTGGAGCGAGTTACGCTGCGTTTGGGGCCTGTTATAGTTCTGGTACAAAGCCTGAGGCGGTCAATGCATCCCTCAGTTTATTTGCCGAAGCCAAACAAAAAGTAGACATTCCACTGGTTGCAATCGGCGGTATCACGCTCGAAAATGCAGCACCAGTAATTGAAGCAGGTGCTGACGCAGTTGCCGTCCTTGGCGCTTTGTTTGATGCAGATGACGTTGCCAACGTCAGCCAGCAATTTACTCGGCTATTTAATTCAAAATAGACGTATAAAAAACACTGCCCTGCAGACCCCATGGATATTGACTCTTAGGGCAGCTGTTTGAATGTTTTAAGTCCATCCCTTTGGATTCTGATAAAATATTGCGATTAACAATTAGCCTGACTACTTTATGAGCTCACTCAATCAAACCCTGTTCGAAAAATCTCAAGCGCTCATTCCAGGCGGTGTGAACTCGCCTGTGCGTGCCTTTCGCAGCGTCGGTGGTACGCCCATATTCTTTAAAAAAGGCTTGGGCTCAAAACTTTGGGATGTGGATGGCAAAGAATATATTGATTACATCAATAGCTGGGGGCCAATGATTGTAGGCCACGCGCACCCGCAAGTGGTAAAAGCGGTACAAGACGCTGCAGCAAATAGCCTGTCATTTGGCGCACCCACTGGCTTAGAGCTTGAAATGGCTGAGCTCATCAATAAACTAGTACCAAGTATGGAGCAGGTGCGCTTAAACAGCAGTGGCACCGAAGCTACGATGAGTGCAATCCGTACCGCGCGGGGTTTTACCGGGCGTGACAAAATTGTAAAGTTTGAAGGTTGTTACCACGGCCATTCCGATGGTCTGTTGGTGAAAGCCGGCTCAGGCTTGCTGACGTTTGGTGAACCTGATTCTGGTGGTGTGCCAGCCAGTATTGCTGCTCACACGCTGACTTTGGAATACAACAACACGCAGCAGCTTGAGGAGTTGTTTGCACTATCAGGCGATGAAATTGCCTGTGTCATAATTGAGCCAGTAGTGGGCAATATGAACCTGATCGTGCCCAAATTGGAATTTTTACAAACCTTGCGTGCGCTTTGCACCAAACACGGCACAGTGCTGATTTTTGATGAAGTGATGACCGGCTTCAGGGTGCACTTGGGCGGCGCACAAGCGCTGTATAACATTCAACCTGATATGACGACGCTGGGTAAGGTGATTGGCGGCGGTTTACCTGTGGGTGCATTTGGCGGCCGTAAAGAGATTATGCAGTGCCTAGCGCCAGTGGGAAAAGTGTATCAAGCAGGTACACTGTCAGGCAATCCTGTGGCGGTTTCTGCAGGATTGGCGACCTTGAAATTAATTCAAGAAGAAGGGTTTCACGAAAAACTGACTGCGCAAACTAAAAAACTCATGGATGGATTGATGGCGGCGGCTAAACAAGCGAGTGTCACTTTCAGTGCGCAAAATGTGGGTGGCATGTTTGGGATTTATTTTAGCGAGCGGTGCCCCACTAGCTACGCAGAAATCATGCGAGATAATAATAAAGCGCACTTTAACCAGTTCTTTCATAGCATGCTTGAGAGTGGCGTCTATCTTGGGCCTAGCGCATTTGAAGCAGGATTTGTGTCAGCAGCGCATATCGATGCAGATATAGCGTTTACGCTAGAGGCAGCAAAAAAGGCGTTTGCTGGTTTAAATTAATAAATATTTAAGCTAGCAAGCGACTAGTTAATGAATCATTTGCGGTCTGGGATGATTGGTCAGTTTATTATTAACTGCCGCAACATGCTCTAGTTCCAGGCTCGCTTTCATCATCACATTGGCCATGCGCTGAATCACATCTGGGCATAGGCGTACACAGATCGCGCCAATTTCCAATTCAACTACTTGGCAGTCTTGGCAATAAATTAGCCGTACGCCGCATGAATTTGCCAGCTCAATTTTTTCGCAGGCAGGATCATTTTTTAACTTGCTTTGATTCAATTTATTTTGCATCACAGCTCCTTAAGTCGATATGAAAGCTTATTTATTTAAATGATAATCATTCTCATTTAAATTGTCAAATCATTGTTTATTTTAAAAATAAATTGCTTAGAAATAAAAACTAGGATTTTATTGCTTAAATCTCAAGTCAAATACATGCTATATGATTGAAATTGCGATGATTTAACGGTAATATTGAAGGTTCCGCTAAATGTTTTGAACATGAAATGATTAGGCAATGAATATGGCAGTTAAGCAGACAAAAGAATTAGTAAAACACGCTCCAAAAAATCAAGGTTTATACCACAAGCGTAATGAAAGAGACGGCTGTGGTGTGGGCTTTGTAGCGCACATCAAAGGCAAAAAAAGCCACGAGATTGTGCAGCAGGGACTGCAATTACTAACTAACTTAACCCATCGTGGCGCCACAGGGTATGACCCAAAACTTGGCGATGGCGCCGGTTTGCTGATGCAAATGCCCGACCTATTTTTCCGCGAGGAAGCCACCAAACTCAGCATCAGTCTGCCTGAGGCTGGAAAATATGCTGTAGGTAACCTATTTTTACCACAAGATGCAAACAACCGTGCTGCATGTGAAGCGCTTATTAACAAAATCATTATCGAAGAACAGCAAGCCGTCTTGGGCTGGCGCGACGTGCCGGTAGATAACAGCAATATTGCAGTGGCTGCACGCGATGTGGAACCCTGCATGCGCCAAGTATTTGTTGGTAGCAGTGTTACTGACCAAACCACGTTTGAGCGTAAATGTTTTATCATCCGTAAGCGTATTGAGCACGCAGTAAGCGCGCTTAATTTGCAAGACAACGCTGCTTTTTATGTCCCCTCATTTTCTAGCCGTACCATTGTTTATAAAGGCATGTTGCTGGCCAACGAAGTGGGTATTTACTTCAAAGATTTAGCTGATGAGCGTGTAGTCTCCGCGTTAGCCCTGGTACATCAACGTTTTTCAACCAACACATTCCCAACTTGGGATCTGGCGCACCCATTCCGCATGATTGCACATAACGGTGAAATTAATACCGTTCAAGGTAATGTGAACTGGATGGCAGCGCGTCATGAGACGATGAAATCAGCCATTATCGGTGAGGATTTAGACAAAATTTGGCCGTTAATTGCCGAAGGCCAATCTGACTCAGCTTGTTTCGATAACTGTCTGGAGCTTTTAGTGGCGGGTGGCTATAGCTTGCCGCATGCCATGATGATGCTGATTCCTGAAGCTTGGAATAACAACGCCTTGATGGATCAAGAGCGGCGCGCATTTTACGAATATCACGCTGCACTCATGGAGCCATGGGATGGTCCAGCCGCGGTAGCGTTTACCGATGGAAATTTAATCGGCGCAACACTTGATAGAAATGGTTTACGCCCAGCACGCTATTTAGTTACCGATGATGACATCGTTATGATGGCTTCTGAGATGGGTGTGCTCACCTTCCCACAAGAAAAAATCGTTAAAAAGTGGCGCTTACAACCAGGCAAAATGTTGCTTATCGATACACAACAGGGTCGAATTATCGATGATGCTGAAGTTAAAAACGAGCTAGCAAGTGCCAAGCCCTACAAAAAATGGATTGAAGAGTCTCGTTATTTCCTGGGTGATTTACCTAAAGCAGAAGCCGTATTGGACATGGCAGAAAGTTTGTTAGACACGCAACAAGCTTTTGGTTATAACCAGGAAGATATTAAATTCATCATGCAGCCGATGATTGCCAATGGTGAAGAAGGCGCAGGTTCTATGGGCAACGACGCAGCATTGCCGGTGCTGTCAAATAAGCCAAAAACGCTTTACAACTATTTTAAACAGTTATTTGCGCAAGTAACTAATCCGCCGATTGACCCAATTCGTGAAGAGTTGGTGATGTCACTGGTGACATTTATAGGCCCAAAACCTAATTTACTTGGCATAGATGAGACCGATCCACCACTGCGCTTAGAAGCCAGCCAACCCGTATTGACGCTGTCAGAGTTAGAGCAACTAAAAAATATTGATGCTGCGACTAAAGGCCAGTTTAAATCACTGGTGCTAGATATCACTTACGATGCTAAGCAAGCAGGGGCAGGCCTGGCTGTTGCCGTTGCAAACTTAAATAAACTTGCCGAACAAGCGGTGCATGATGGCTTTAACGTGTTGATATTATCTGACAGAGCCGTCGCCAAAAACCGTATTGCGATTCCGGCATTATTGGCATGTTCGTCTACACATGAGTATCTAGTCAAAGCTGGCTTAAGAACAAGTACAGGTTTGGTAGTCGATACCGGTTCTGCGCGCGAAGTGCATCATTTTGCCTTACTGGCAGGGTACGGTGCAGAAGCAGTCTGCCCATGGTTGGCGTTTGAAACTATCAACCACCTGACCAATAATAAAGTCACAGGTGATGGTTATGCAGGCGCTAAAAACTTTGTAAAAGCTGTTGGGAAAGGCTTGTATAAAGTCATGTCAAAAATGGGTATTTCTACCTATCAATCCTATTGCGGCGCCCAAATTTTCGAGGCAATCGGCCTAAACACTGCATTCATTCAACAATACTTTACAGGCACCGCTTCGCAAATTGAGGGCATTGGCATTACAGAAGTGGCTGAAGAAAACTTGCGCTTACATAACTTAGCGTTTGGTGATGATCCGGTGCTGGCAACTCAATTGGATGCTGGCGGTGAGTACGCATTTAGGGTTCGAGGCGAAGAGCACATGTGGACACCTGAGTCGATCGCTAAATTGCAAAACGCGACGCGTACCAATAAATTTGATACGTTTAAAGAATATGCAAAATTAATTAATGACCAGACGCGCAAACATAAAACCTTACGCGGTTTATTTGAGATTAAACCGGCAGCTGCAGCAATACCGCTAGAACAAGTAGAGTCTGCTAAAGAAATCGTTAAACGTTTTGCCACAGGCGCTATGTCATTGGGCTCTATTTCAACCGAAGCACACGCAACATTGGCCATTGCCATGAACCGTATCGGTGGTAAATCCAATACTGGTGAAGGCGGCGAAGATGCCAAGCGCTTTATTCCAGTGGCAAAAGACACCACGATGTCGGATGTCATTGGCAAACATTTAATCGAGGCAGACATCAAGTTAAATGCTGGTGACTCGATGCGCTCGCGTATTAAACAAGTGGCTTCTGGCCGCTTTGGTGTCACGGCAGAATACTTGGCTTCGGCTGACCAGATTCAAATTAAGATGGCGCAAGGGGCAAAACCTGGCGAAGGCGGTCAATTACCAGGCCATAAGGTTTCTGAATATATTGCCAAGTTAAGATTCTCTGTGCCAGGCGTGGGCTTGATTTCTCCGCCCCCCCACCACGATATTTATAGTATTGAGGATTTAGCACAGCTCATACACGACCTTAAAAATGCCAATCCAAAGGCTTCTATTTCCACTAAATTGGTGTCAGAAACTGGAGTAGGCACGGTTGCTGCTGGGGTAGCGAAAGCTAAGTCAGATCATATTGTCATCGCAGGCCATGACGGGGGCACAGGCGCATCGCCGATTTCTTCAGTGAAGCATGCCGGCACACCATGGGAGCTTGGTCTTGCTGAAACACAGCAAACCTTAGTGTTGAATCAATTGCGTGGCCGGGTTGTGGTGCAGGTCGATGGCCAGATTAAGACAGGTCGCGATGTGTTGATAGGCGCACTGCTGGGTGCAGATGAGTTTGGTTTTGCAACAGCGCCTTTGGTGGTTGAAGGCTGTATTATGATGCGCAAATGTCACCTGAATACATGCCCTGTGGGCGTGGCGACACAAGACCCAGAGTTACGCAAAAAATTTACTGGTCAGCCAGAGCATGTGGTGAATTTCTTCTTCTTTATAGCGGAAGAGGTGCGTGAACTGATGGCAAGCTTGGGCATTGCCAAATTTGAGGATCTAATTGGCCGTAGCGATTTGCTGGATATGAAAGCAGGAATTGATCATTGGAAGATTCACGGTCTAGATTTCAGCAAAATTTTCCATCAAGTAGATATGCCAGCCAGCGTGGCGCGTAAAAATGTGGAGATACAAGACCATAATATAGTGAGTGCGCTCGATAATAAACTGATTGAACTCGCAATGCCTGCCCTGGAAACGGGTAAAAAATTAACAATCGATATGCCGATTACAAACACTAACCGCACTGTAGGTACGATGTTATCCAACCAGATTGCAGTGCGCTATGGCAATACTGGCTTGCCTGATGACACTATCCATGTCAATTTTGCCGGAACCTCCGGGCAAAGCTTTGCAGCATTTTTAGCCAAAGGCATCACCTTCTCGTTGACTGGAGAAGGTAACGACTATGTAGGTAAAGGCATGTGTGGCGGCCGCGTAGTGATAACGCGCCCTGCCAACTTCAAAGGCGTCGCCCATGAAAATATCATTATCGGCAATACCGTGATGTATGGCGCAACAACCGGTGAAGCTTATTTTAATGGGGTAGCTGGCGAGCGTTTCTGTGTACGTAATTCTGGTGCGTCTGCTGTGGTAGAGGGTGTTGGCAACCATGGCTGCGAATACATGACGGGTGGCACGGTGGTGGTTCTAGGGCTTACAGGCCAAAACTTTGCCGCAGGCATGAGCGGAGGGGTAGCTTATGTCTATGACGAAGACGGCTTATTTGCTAAACGTTGTAATATGAGCATGGTGTCCCTTGAGAAAGTAGAAGTAGCTGAGGCAGACATCGGTAAAATTTTACATTTAGACCAACCAGACGAATTGACGTTAAAAGGCCTGATTGAAAAGCATGCTAACTATACCGGTAGTGAGCGTGCCAAAAACATGTTGGCAAATTGGGCAAATTACAGGACGAAATTTGTCAAAGTGATGCCAAATGAATATAAGCGTGCGTTGATTGAACTCGCAGAAGATAAAGCATTAGTAGCGGCTTAAGGGAAAAGACTTTTAATATGGGTAAAGTAACGGGTTTTATGGAATACGAAAGACTGGCTGAAGCAAATCTGCCAGTTGCCGATCGGGTTAAGAATTATAAAGAATTTGTACTGCATTTAACGGATGACCAAGCTAAGCAGCAAGGTGCGCGCTGTATGGATTGTGGTATTCCCTTTTGCACCACAGGTTGCCCCGTCAACAATATCATCCCCGATTTTAATGATCTGGTTTACCAGCAAGATTGGCAGAATGCGATCGAGGTATTGCATTCCACCAATAACTTTCCCGAGTTTACTGGCCGTATTTGCCCTGCCCCATGTGAGGCTGCCTGTACGCTCAATATCAATAACGATGCAGTAGGCATTAAGTCGATTGAACACGCCATCATTGATAAGGCCTGGGAAAATGACTGGGTAACACCGCAAATTAACCCTAACAAAACGGGTAAAAAAATTGCCATTGTGGGCTCTGGCCCAGCAGGCTTGGCGGCTGCGCAACAATTGGCGCGTGCAGGTCATAGTCCAGTGGTGTTAGAAAAAAACGATCGTATTGGTGGCTTGCTGCGTTATGGTATTCCTGATTTCAAAATGGAAAAAACGCACATTGATCGCCGCATGACACAGATGGAAGCCGAGGGTGTCAGCTTTATGGTCAACCAAAATGTCGGTCAAAATGTGAACGCGCAAGATCTATTAAAAGAGTATGACGCCGTAGTCTTGGCGGGCGGCGCTGAGTTTCCACGCGATTTGCCAGTGCCCGGTCGCGAGCTGGATGGTGTGATGTACGCCATGGATTTTTTACCGGCACAAAATAAAGTGGTAGCGGGGGACACGGTGCCTAATCAAGTAAAAGCCACCAATAAGCACGTGGTAGTGATTGGTGGCGGTGATACCGGCTCAGACTGCGTTGGTACCAGCAATCGCCATGGTGCGTTAAGCGTGACCCAATTTGAGTTGATGCCGCAGCCGCCAGTAAAAGAGAATAAGGAACTAGTGTGGCCAAACTGGCCGCTTAAATTGCGTACCTCTAGCAGTCATGAGGAAGGCGCCAACCGCGATTGGTCGATTACTACCAAAATGCTTAAAGGCGAAAACGGCAAAGTAACTGAATTAGTTGGCGCCAGAGTTGAGTGGAAAGACGGCAAAATGCAGGAAGTCGCAGGCACAGAATTTACCATTAAGGCTGATTTAGTCTTGTTAGCGATGGGCTTTGTCTCCCCTGTGCAATCTGTGCTTGAGGCGTTTGGGGTAGAAAAAGATGCGCGTGGCAATGCCAAAGCCAGCACAGATGGTTTGGGTAGTTATAAAACCAATGTCGACAAAGTATTTGCCGCGGGTGATATGCGCCGTGGGCAATCTTTAGTGGTATGGGCGATTCGCGAAGGTCGCCAAGCTGCGCAAGCGGTAGATGAATTCTTAATGGGTAGCTCGACCTTACCACGCTAAACTCAATGTTTGCGCGAGCGAATCGCTGTGTGGTGCAGTGCTCGCAGCCTTGCCGTACAAAAAGTACTGTCTCGGCTACTGCGCGCTGTACGCCGTGCGCTTCATCTCGCTCAATGTTTGAGTCCAATCATTACATAACTTAACGGTATTTAAATGGCAAATTTACAGAATGACATTTTTCTGCGTGCTTTAAATCGCGAAGCTACGTCTTACACCCCGGTGTGGATGATGCGTCAAGCGGGGCGCTATTTGCCCGAATATCGCGAAAGCCGCAAAACTGCAGGTAGCTTTTTAGATTTGTGCAAAAACCCTAATTTTGCTACCGAAGTTACGTTGCAGCCATTAGATCGTTATCCTTTGCTGGATGCGTCCATTTTATTTTCCGATATCCTCACCTTGCCTGATGCCATGGGTTTGGGATTGTATTTTGAAGACGGTGAAGGCCCAAAGTTTGAGCGCACCTTGCGTGAAGAAGCTGATATTAAAGCCTTGCATGTGCCCGATATGGCCAAGCTACAATATGTGTTTGATGCGGTTGCGCAAATTCGCAAAACTATCAATGGTCGCGTACCGCTGATTGGTTTTAGTGGCAGCCCTTGGACACTCGCCACCTACATGGTGGAAGGCAAAGGTGGCACAGATTTTTTAAACACCAAAAAAATGGCCTATGCGCGACCAGATTTGCTGCACCATATTCTAGAAACCAATACGCAAACGGTGATTCAATACCTCAATGCGCAAATTGCAGCAGGTGCGCAAGCTGTGATGATTTTTGACTCATGGGGTGGTGCACTGTCACACAATGCCTATATTGAATTTTCGCTTAATTACATGCAGAAAATTGTGGCGGGCCTAACCAAAAATGCCGAAGGCAAGAAAGTACCCAGTATTGTATTCACCAAAGGTGGCGCGCTTTGGTTAGAAGCGCAAGCCGACATTGGTGCAGATGCACTTGGACTGGATTGGACAGTGGATATTGGTCAGGCCAGGAAAAGAGTGGGCAATCAAGTCGCATTGCAAGGCAATTTAGACCCCGCCATTTTACTGTCAACTCCTGAAGCTATCGAAAAAGAAGTCGCCTCCATTTTGGCAAGCTATGGCGCTGGTTCTGGCCACGTATTTAATCTTGGCCATGGTATTACGCAATGGACACCACCAGAAAATGCCGACGTTATGCTGAAAGCTGTACGTGAATACAGCAAACAATACCACCAAATTTAGTTTGGAAAATGTCATCGTTGCGTTTAGTGAAGACTAACCTTTAGGAAATGTCGGAGCTAAAACGCAGCATGTATGTTGAATGCCGTAAGAGAGCTAAGCCGTCAATATCATATGCAAAAATCCCGCAATAGCGGGATTTTTTGTATTTTGAATCCAATTACAGCATGCGCTCTAACGTCTCATCTTTATCAATAAATTTATGTTTGAGTGCACCTGTAATATGTAAGGCGATCACTAAAAGTATAGCAATACCTATTGCTTCATGTATCTCTACATAAAATTCGCGCATGGTATTGTTATCAAGCCCTTTGATAAAAGGCACACCAAACCACTTAATTCCGTATTTGCTGTAAGTACTCATGATGATACCGCTAACGGGTAATGCAACCATCAACAAATAAAGCAAGTAATGTGAAGCTTTAGCTAGCTTTTTTTCCCATGGCTGATGAGAGTCGAGTATTGGCGGTGGCTTGTGCGTTAAGCGCCATAAAATGCGGATAGCGATAAGCACCAACAAAGTAACGCCAAGAGATTTATGCAAGTTATAGTAAAAGGTTCTGGGAGATGCTTCTTCGGATAGTTGCCAAGTGTAAATACCCCATTCGAATACATCATAAGCCATTTGTTTAGGAGCTTCTTTAGGCAACTCGGTCATATACCAGCCCAGTGCAAACATGCCAAATATAGCCAATGCAATCAGCCAATGTAAAACTCTAGCGGTTTTGGTATAGCGCGTTGCAGCCTGATCCATAGTAATATTCCTTATATTAATTTGTGTGACAAGCGTCACAGCGCACGATTGAAGTACAGCCTATTGTAGCGTTTACACCACGCTATAGACAAGGGAACACTATGAGAGTTTTATTTAATATTGTAGCAATGGCAATATTGGCATTGTCAGGTTGCGCAGCCAATCAGTCTACTACACAGACAACTGAAGCTGGCTTTATTATAGAAAATTTGGGCAATGGTATTTATGTGCATCATGGCAAACATCTGGATATTGATGACGGTTATACCGGCGACATTTGCAACATTAGTTTTGTAGTGGGTGAGCGTGGCGTGGCTGTGATTGACACGGGCGGCAGCTTGAAAGTGGGGCAACAATTACGTGCTGCCATTCAAAAAGTCACCGACAAGCCTATTTTATATGTCATCAACACCCACGTGCACCCGGATCACATTTTTGGCAACGCTGCATTTGTAACAGACAAACCTAAGTTTATTGGCCATGAAAAGCTGGAGCAAGCCATGCATACGCGCAAAGAAGGCTACGATAAACTGAATCAACGTTATCTAGGCGCCGATGCCAAAGGCACGGATATTGTTGCACCGACGATGGCGATTAAATCTGTAGAAACCTTGGATCTAGGGGATAGGCAACTGAAAGTGACTGCACACCCTAACGCGCATACTAATACTGATATCACCGTGGAAGACAATAAAACCCAAACCTTATTTACAGGCGATTTGTTATTTGTTGAGCGCACGCCAGTGATAGAGGGCGATACTAAAGGCTTGATTGCCATGTTAGAAATGTTAAAAACTTACCCTTTTAAACAGGTGGTACCTGGCCATGGCCCAGTACAAAAAACCCATCAAGATGGCGTCACGGCGATGAGTAATGCGCAACGTTATTTAAACGTACTATTAACGGATATACGTGCCAGCATTAAAAAGGGGGACAGTATGGAAGCTGCAATGAGCACAGCCGCTACCAGCGAAAAAGATAAATGGGTGCTGTTTGATATCGCCAACCGGCGCAATGTGAATACGATATTCCCTGCTTTAGAGTGGGAATAAAGGCAAATATAAATGCCCTACAAACCAATATTCATAAGGCTTGCAGGGCATTAATTATTTCTTAGTTTTTCTTCAAATTATCCAGGCTGCAAGCGGTTTGTGGATACAAGCTTAATAGCCACATGCCACCGGCAATGCCTAAATATAAAAAGAACATATCAGGGATAACACGCCCTAATACCACCGCAGTGAAAAGCGCTAAGCCCATTAATACTCTGGCAACCAATTTAGTTTTATAACCAACTAATAAAGCAAGGCTACCCACCAGTTGCACAAGAATTAACAAGGGCGCAAAAATACTCGGTAATCCAAACTGACCTAAAGTCATTTGGTATTGCAAATAACCGTTTGGGTTGTTAGTAATTTCGGCTAGTTTTAATATAACTAATCCTAAAAAAACCAGTGCCAGCATAATGCGCGCCACTGCTGTATTATATTTCTGCATATTTAAACCTTTAAAAATTTAACTTGTGTATAAAAAAAGACAAAGCATAATAAACAAGCATAATGCCTGTTAGCCCAACCCTCTGCAAGCATTTATGATTTATAAGACCAATTCAAATTGCCAATACAAATTGATAGATAAATTTAATATTCAAGTGGTGACATGGTCCAGCCACCAACTGCAATTGCGCGCAGTGCGCACTCCAGTTTTTATCGAAGAGCAAGCGGTTACGCCAGAGTTCGAATGGGATAATATTGATGCCACGGCATTGCATTTGCTAGCCACGCTGGATAATGAACCAATCGCCTGTTTACGTATTATTGATTATAAAAAAATTGGCCGCATGGCAGTACTTAAAGGTTATAGGGGACGTGGTTTGGGAGCCGCCTTATTACTAGAGGCGGTGACAATATGTAAAAAACAGGGCAGCAAAAGTGTGGTTTTATCGGCGCAAACACACGCTATTGAGTTCTACAAAAAAGCAGGATTCAGACAAACCAGCGAAGAATATTGCGATGTGGATATTCCGCATGTAGATATGCAACTGGATTTATGACAATGACTCCGGGCGTAATAATTTGGAACTGCCGTCGCGCATTTGGTAAAATGCACGTTTAATTCATATTTTTTTAACCGTTTATTCATTCGTTTTTTAAGGAACATCATGTCAAAAATCATTTTTAAAGCAGGCGAAGCTACCGTTTATACAGAAGGTAAAGATGTCACTGCGGCTATGCCAGAAATTTTAATCGGCGCTGTCGATGGCCCAGTTGGCCAGGCATTTGCTAATTTAATGGCACAAAGCAAAGGCCACACTGCCATGTTTGCGGTGCGTGATATTAACCAACTGGTGCGCCCAGTATGCATGACGGTGCCAAAGGTAACCTTAAAAGGTAGCACCGATGTCGGTTTGTTCGGCGGCGTGGTGCAGGCAGCTACGGCAGATGCGATTTTAGATTGCGTGATTGAAGGCATTATCCCTAAAGACCAAGTGAATGAATTATGCATCATTAGCTTGGTATGGATTGACCCAGGTTGTATCGAACTTGATAAAGCTGGCACATTAGACAAAGCCGACATGTATAAAAATAATTACGATGCGACTAAGTTGGCGATTAAACGTGCGTTAAATGATGAGCCTAGCATTGATGAACTGATTGCCAACCGCCATAAAATTAAACACTGCATGTGGGAAGACAGTTGGGACCAGAAATAAGCACTAAAACCAACTAAGACTGTCCAACGGAGTGGTTGACAAAGTTGTTGTTAGATTTATGATAACCAATGATGTGATTGAATTTTGTAGGTTAGGGAGGCAATATGGCAGATCGCAATGTGTGTATGGAAGCTTTTGAGCGACTATGTGCAGATGTGAATACCGACAAAAAATCGGCGATTAATCCAGAGGATTATTGGCTGTTTGAGTTGGGTTTCCGCTCAGCGATTGAAGAATTGTTGAGTATTGCAGATGCAGGTTCACAAGCTAGAAAATTCGTTTCACCGCGTTTTCAAATGCTGGCTGATAAAATTTTGCAGTCAAGGTTGCATTAACATCAGTCATCTTGGTTAGTAAAAAAGCAGGCCAGCTTATTGGTCTGCTTTTTTTATTTGTCTGTTTTCATTGGTCTTTTTTTTCAGTGCTATTTTTGATTGCTTAAGGTAACTAAGATTTTACGTACAGGGGTCGGAATCGCTGCTTCCATCGCTTCCTCAAGCCCTATCCATAAACTATTTGGCAGGATTGTCGGCTTAGCCGATTGAATCAGCACAGGCTGTATGTGCAACCTAAAGTGCGTGAAGGTATGACTGAATTGAGGCAATAGCTGCATATTTTCTTGGTCATTTTTGGGTAGCGTTTCAGCCTCAGGAAAGCTCCACAAGCCTCCCCAAATCCCCTTGTTGGCGCGCCTCTCCAGCAGGATATCATTGCTGTTTTGATATACTATAAAATAGATATTCCGCTCTGGAATCGCTTTGCGTGGTTTTGGTGTGGGTAATTGGCTGACACTATGATTTGCAAGCGCTGCACAGCTTGTATTCACTGGGCATGCGGGGCATTTTGGCTTGCTGCGTGTGCAAAGCGTTGCGCCTAAATCCATCAAACCTTGGGTATAGGCAATGGCGTCTTCCTGCGGGTTTTCACGTATTGCAATTTGCCACATACTTTGCTGAATTTTAGGTAAGCTGAGCCAGCCAGCAATATTAAAATGACGCGCAAAGACGCGTTTAACATTGCCATCTAAGATCGGCATGGGCTGGTTAAAAGCAAAGGTTGAAATAGCTGCAGCGGTAGAGTGACCAATGCCAGGCAAGCTTAAAATATCCTCAAAGTTTTGTGGGAATTTTCCGTTGAAATCGTCCGCAATTTTTTGCGCTGCGCTATGTAGATTGCGCGCCCGGCTGTAATAGCCTAGCCCGCTCCAATGTTGTAACACTTCATCTTGGGTCGCTTTTGCTAACTGTTCTATGGAAGGAAACCGACCCATAAATTTAGCGTAATAGCCCATCACCGCAGCTACTTGTGTTTGTTGCAACATGATTTCAGATACCCAGATTGCATACGGGTCTGGAGCCTGATTTAACTTAGTCTGCCAAGGTAAATCGTGGCGACCGTACAGCTTTTGCCAGGCGATAATTGCATTTGCAAAGCTATGCATATAACACTTTGCTATTTTGATGGGTTAGGTGCAACATACGAGACTGATAGCTTAAATAGGAGACGGTACAAGATGAAATATATATTGATGATGGCAATAGTGATGATAAGTTTAGTTGGCTGCAGACATGTTCACCACCATGACGGCCCAGGTAACAGCGAAAATGCGCCTGGACATAACAAACATGGCGATGGTCCTGGTAATAGTGAGAATGCGCCAGGGCATAATAAATAGCCAGCTTGTTAAAATTTAAGTAACTCTTTAAGTTTTTTCTCAGCCTGTTCTTTGGCTAAGTCTTCGGTTGATTTGGGTTTTTCTGCAGGTGCCGGAGGAGCTGGGGCTGGAGCAGCTGCGCCGTCAGTAGGCGCTGCTTCTTTATTTTTTTTCTTCTCTAATAAACCTTTAATTCCTTCTACTTTATCGCCGCCAATTAACTCCTTAACTGCAGCACCCTTTTCACCACCTACTTTATCCAGCAGTTTAGATTGTGCAAGTGCGACGCCGATGGCGGCAAAGTCCATGCCGTATTTGGGCTCGGCAAAAGTGCCGGTAATTTTAACCGGGATAGCAATGCCACTTAATTCATCCAAATCGGCTCCGCCCTGGCCTTTTAATGATTTCACCACTGTGGGCTTGGCCAGATAGTTAATTTTTTCATTGCCTATATCAATATCGCCACGGCTATCGCCTTTGGCAAGGCGTAACACAGGCGCTTTCATGGCAAGGTCTTCGTTGTGGGCAACACCGTTTTTGATGTTAAAAGTGGCAGTCAACTCACTAAAGTCAGTTTTTTTACTTTTGTCAGCACCAGTTTCTTTTTTTAATACGTTAACTTTGCTTTTGATTTCACGAATGCTGCCAGCAATATCTACGCCCTTAATAGCGCCATCGGTTAAGTTAAGTGCGGCATTGCCTGCTAAACCTTTTTTAAGTGCGCTTACGGTGTTACCTTGCGTGGTGACATCTATATTTAGCGAACCGGTGCCACTTAACATATCGTTATTAATCGCATCTACCATCAGCGGGCCAATGGAAACACTTTTCATATTTTGCTTAAATGCAATATTGGGCGTGGTGCGTGCGTCTACTTTTAAGGTGCCGTTCATGCTGCCTTGATATAGGTTGGCTGAAAAAGGTGATAGCGTCGCAATCCCATCATTCACTTTTAAGCCTAGGATCACATTTTCAGTTTTAACATTGGCCAGTTTAAGCCAACCAATTTTGGCTTCGCCTGTCGCATTCAACTTTTTTAGCGCACTCAAATCAATGGGGGCGTCTGC
>JAKFEP010000068.1:0-2902 GCA_036675645.1 Methylotenera sp.
CATTATGGTGGTGCCGACACCGAATGGCGAAAGAAACCAACTGGTGCTAGCGGCGGCGGCGATTGCTGGTGTAGACCGCATATTTTGCATTGGCGGCGCACAAGCAGTGGGCGCGCTTGCCTATGGCACAGAGACAATTCCGCAAGTGGATAAAATTACTGGCCCAGGTAATGCTTATGTGGCTGCGGCTAAACGTCGTGTGTTTGGTGTGGTGGGCATTGATATGGTGGCTGGGCCATCGGAAATTTTGGTGATTTGCGATGGTAAAACTGACCCTGACTGGATTGCCATGGACTTGTTTAGCCAAGCCGAACACGATGAATTAGCGCAAGCTATTTTGTTGTCACCTGATGCTGCATTTTTAGATGCAGTAACCGCCAGTATGCAAAAGCTGGTAAAAGAAATGCCGCGTGCAGACATAATTTACACCTCTATTACTGACCGTGGTGCCTTAATTTTGACCAAAGATATAGACGAGGCAATTGAAATCAGCAACTACATCGCGCCAGAACACTTAGAGCTCTCAGTTGAAAATCCGCTTGAAATGAGTAAAAAAATCAAACACGCGGGTGCTATTTTTATGGGACGCGATACTTGCGAAGCGCTGGGCGATTACTGCGCGGGGCCAAACCATGTGCTACCGACATCGCGTACGGCCCGCTTTAGCTCACCATTAGGCGTATATGATTTTCAAAAGCGCTCAAGCTTAATTATGGTTTCTCCAGAAGGCGCACAGATACTGGGTCGCGTAGCATCTACTTTAGCGCATGGCGAAGGCTTGCAGGCGCATGCGCGCTCTGCAGAGTATCGCTTAAAAAGCTAAAGTATGAGCAAATTCTGGAGTGAGGTTGTTCATGGGCTGACACCCTATGTGCCAGGGGAGCAGCCTAAGCTAAATAATCTGGTTAAGTTAAATACTAACGAAAATCCGTACGGCCCTAGCCTTAAAGTGATTGCCGCTTTGCAGTTAGAAGCTGCTGAAACGCTGCGTCTGTACCCAGACCCCAACTCAGATAAATTAAAAGCTGCAATAGCTGAGAACTTTAGTTTGCAAGTTAACCAGGTATTTGTTGGCAATGGTTCTGATGAAGTGCTGGCGCATGTGTTTCAAGCCTTACTCAAACATAGTAGACCACTGTTATTTCCGGATATTACCTATAGCTTTTACCCCGTCTACTGTGGGCTATATGGCATTGAATCCGAAACTATTGTGTTGAATGACCGGTTTGAAATTGACATTGACGATTACGACAGACCCAACGGCGGTATCGTTTTTCCTAATCCCAATGCACCGACTGGTGTGCCTTTACCGTTAGCCGAGATAGAGAGACTACTCAAATTTAACACGGAATCGGTCGTAGTGATTGATGAAGCCTATGTTGATTTTGGTACAGAATCCGCTGTGAAGCTGATTAACACTTACCCAAATTTGCTGGTAACGCAGACACTTTCTAAAGCACGCTCTTTAGCTGGTTTGCGCGTTGGTTATGCGCTTGGACATCCTGATTTAATCGAAGCCCTCATTCGGGTTAAGGATAGCTTTAATTCATACCCGATTGACCGCTTTGCCGAAGCAGGTGCAACTGCAGCTATACAAGATAAAGCCTATTTTGAGGAAACTTGTGAAAAAGTAATGACCACGCGAACCGCATTAGTACGGGGCTTGCAGGCGCTTGATTTTGAAGTGTTGCCATCTGGCGCCAATTTTGTTTTTGCCAAACACAAAACACATGATGGCGCAGCGCTTACCGAAAAGTTACGTGCACAAAGCATCATCATTCGGCATTTTAAAAAGCCTGCTCGTATCGCGCCGTATTTGCGTATTACCATCGGCACAGATACTCAAATAAAACAGCTGCTTGACGCGCTGGCGGCAATTTTAAATTAATTGCAAAAAACCACTAAAGTATTGAAACAAAACCCAAATTGCGGTTATTATGTGCGAATGTACAAAATATGAAATAATGTATTGTAAGAATTATTTCTATTAACTAACCGCAAAATATTTTTTTTAAATCGATTATTATAAGCTCGGAGGAGTAAGCACCATGGCACAAACCCAAATGGCACTAGATTCACTAGATTTTGATGCAACAGTTGCATTGGCAACCAAAGTTGCACCGCACGTTGACATCTTAGAAATCGGCACACCTTGCATCAAGCACAACGGTATCGAATTGCTTAAAACATTGCGCGCTAAATTTCCAAACAACAAAATCTTAGTCGATTTGAAAACAATGGATGCTGGCTTTTACGAAGCTGAGCCGTTTTACAAAGCCGGTGCAGATATTTGCACGGTATTAGGTACTGCGGATATTGGCACGATTAAAGGTGTAATTGATGTTGCTAACAAATACGGCAAAATGGCACAAGTTGACTTGATCAATGTGACTGATAAAAAAGCGCGTACTTTAGAAGTTGCTAAATTAGGCGCACACATCATTGGCGTGCACACTGGTTTAGACCAACAAGCGGCAGGCCAAACCCCATTTGTTGATTTGGCTATGGTGACTGGCTTAAATACTGGCGCTAAAGTTTCTGTTGCTGGTGGCGTTAAAGCTGCAACAGTACGCCAGGTGGTAGATGCAGGTGCCGATATTGTTGTGGCAGGTGCTGCAATTTACGGCGCAGCAGACCCAGCAGCTTCAGCTGCTGAAATCACTGGTTTAGCACGTGCGGGCAATGCTAGCACTGGCGGCATGGGCAAATTACTACCATGGGCTTTGATTGCAGGTGCTGTATTACTTGGTTTGTATTTGTTAAAAGGCGGCAATTCAGTTGAGGAAACGCCAGCAGCAGCTGATGCACCGATGGAACAAGTGCAAGAAGCTGCGCCTGCTACAGATGCGCCTGCAGAGCTAGAAGCTGCTCCTGCAGTAGAAGCACCTGTAGAACCAGAAGC
>JAKFEP010000204.1:0-2899 GCA_036675645.1 Methylotenera sp.
GACATCCAGGCCGCGCAAAAAATCCAGCAAGATAGCATCGATATTCTGGTGGACTTAACTGGTTTTACGCAAACCAGTCGCACCAGCATCGTTGCGCTTAAGCCCGCACCTATTAGGATTAACTGGCTAGGTTACGCGGGTAGCATGGGTGAATTAAACAGTAAGCCACTTTTTGATTATATTTTGGTTGACCGCGTCATCGCGCCGAATCCTAGCGATTTTAGTGAACAGTTGCTTTACCTGCCGTGCTACCAGCCCAATGATAGCCAGCGCCCGGTTGGGAAAGCTACGACAAAAACTGATAACAACCTGCCGGACAATGCGTTTGTATTGTGCTGCTTTAACCAAACCTTTAAAATTACCGCAGGAATTTTTACGTCGTGGATGCGTATTCTTAAACAGGCGCCTAACAGCGTGCTATGGCTGTTAGATTGTAATCCGTGGGCAAAAACTAATTTGCAAACCGCAGCTGAAAGCGCAGGTATTACAAGCAATAGACTTATTTTTGCGCCTCGTGTCCCTATTGTCGAACATTTAGCACGCCATGTACATGCCGATTTGTTTTTAGATACCCTGCCTTATAACGCCCACACCACTGCGAGCGACGCGCTTTTTATGAACGTGCCAGTATTAACCTTTTTAGGTGACACCTTTGCCAGTCGTGTAGCAGCAAGCTTGTTAACACGGGCAGGCCTACCAGAGCTTGTTACTGATAATTTGCAAGCGTATGAGCAAAAAGCCCTATATTTTGCACAGCACCCAGAAAAGCTGGCCGAACTTAATATCGCACAGAAAAAATCAGCAATTTTTGATGCAAACCAATTCGCGCACGACATTGAGCAAAAGTACCTGGATATCTGGGCGAAATTGCCATAAAAACTTGGCATGTGATAAAGTTTAGCTCACCACCAATAATAGGATTTTAAATGGCTGCCATTGACATTACACCCGTGCTCAAATTCATGACCGACAAAGGCGGTTCAGATCTATTCTTTAGCACCGGCGCGTCGATTCATATGGATATTGAAGGTGAAACCATGCCTGTCAATGCACAAAAAATGGCGCCTGGCATGATTAAAGAGATTGCTTACGCCATTATGAGCCCCGACCAAATTGCGGAATTTGAAAAAGAATTAGAATGTAACTTTGCAATTGGCCGTAAAGATATTGGTCGCTTCCGCGTGAACGTTTTTAGGCAGCGTGGTGAAGTCGGCATGGTCATTCGCCATATTAAAACTGAAATCCCCGATTTTGAAACCTTAGGTTTGCCATTGATTTTGCGTGAACTCATCATGCGAAAACGGGGCCTGGTATTGGTGGTGGGCTCAACGGGTTCAGGAAAATCGACCACGCTGGCATCAATGATTGATTACCGCAATGCCAATGAAACTGGCCACATCGTCACCATTGAAGACCCGATTGAGTTTGTGTACCAACATAAAAAATCGGTAGTAGACCAACGCGAAGTGGGCATTGATACACACTCATTCACTAGCGCACTTAAAAATGCCATGCGCCAAGCGCCAGATGTGATTTTGATTGGTGAAGTGCGCGACATGGACGGCATGCAACAAGCGCTGACTTACGCCGAAACGGGCCATTTATGCTTGGCCACGTTACATGCAAACAACGCCAACCAAGCACTGGAGCGTATCATTTCGTTTTTCCCGACAGAGGCCAAAAATGGTTTGCTACTTGGCGTTTCACTCAATCTAGTGGGCATTGTGTCGCAACGTTTAATTCCAGGCAAAATACAAAAACGCGTAGCAGCAGTGGAAGTACTGATTAACACGCCTTATGTGTCCGAGTTGATTCAAAAACAAAAAATGGGTGAGCTGAAAGAAATCATGGCTGACAACAACGATATTGGCATGAACACCTTCGACCAATCGCTGTTTAAACTATTCGCTAATGGCAAAATCGATGAAGACGAAGCACTCGCTAATGCCGATTCGCGCAACGATTTATCCCTGAAAATTCGCTTTGCTGCTGAAGGTAACGCAGGCGGCTTTGGCAATTAGCGATAAACTTTATGCACTTAATCTTTGTGATTTAATGCCGCAGTTAAAGCAGCGGCAATAATCAACAGTCCACCCAACCATTCGTTTAACGTCATGGCCTCATGCGCCAAGTAATAGGAGGCAATTGCGGCCACTACCAATTCAAATAAAAACAGCACCGAAGCGCGAATCGCCGTCAGTTGCGTCACACCGAATTGCACCAACATGGTAGCCGCAATCAACAATAACGCGATAACAAGCATTATCAGCCAATTGTTTAGACTAAAAAAACTCGGTGCAACAAAGTTCTGATCATAGTAATTGACTAAAAATGGTGCTGATAGCGCTGCCACAACAATCACCCCCAGCCACACCGAAAATGATTTTTGCAGTAAGTTGAGCTGGCTGGATTTTCTGGTAATGACATTCGTCAATGAGAAACCAATGCCCGCAGATAGTGCCAGCCATTCTGCGCTATTACGCGGAACAGGTAAGCGGCTTTCTACCTCGCTAAATGGCCCTGCCAGCATGATATAGGCGCCAACCAGGGCGATGACAATCGAGAGGAAACCAATCTTTGTAATTGGTTCTTTCAGCCAAAAACGCGCCAGTAGCAGTGTCCACAATGGTGATAAGTAAAATAGCAGCATCACCCGCATCACTTCGCCATCAATCACTGCCAGCACATAACTCAGGTTGGTCCAGCCTGCGATAAGTCCGATCCAAACCACATTTTGTGGCTGTTTAAATAGCGCACGCCAGTTGCTAACAAAATGTTTGGCAAAATAAGTACCTGCCAGCAACGCAGCAATACAATAGGTGTAAAAGCTAGAAGCCACGCCAGATACGCCGGCTTCAGCCATTAAGCGATATGGATACCAAATAATGCCCCAGCAAAA
>JAKFEP010000072.1:0-2889 GCA_036675645.1 Methylotenera sp.
TGCTGGATGTGTGGCTTGAAGCATACGCGTGCTGGCTTTCAGGTTGAAGAGCTTGAAGATGCCGGCAGGCGCGAGCCGCTTTGGCAGGTGAAGATGTGGATAATTTGGTTAACGAATGCGAATGTTGCGAACCGGGTTCGTGTGACCGCCGCGAAGCGCCAGACTGAATACGCAATATGTTTTTTGGCTGCATAACTTCCATATTTCACCGGGCTTTGCTTTGCCGCCTAACGTTAGGTTAAGGGGCGGGCTTTAGCCCGTCCCAGTGAGCGAAGCGAGCGATTTGAACCGCTTGTTAGAGCGGGTTATACCCATTGCTCAAAAAGCTCTCCAGATGCCAGCGCTGAAAGGAAAAGCTTTTCTTCCTCTGTTACCAAGCTTCTTGGTGTGTAGCCGTCTTCGTCTGGCTCTGCCAGCAGGCGAGCTTGGGTCGATGCTGCGACTGCCGATAGCGCCTCTTTCTCTTGAGTGGTAAGTGCTGAGAAGTACTCAGAAAGTGACTCTTGGCATTTAACGGAATAGTCCAGATCAATCACATCTTCATTGGCAAACATGATTAGCCAGAGATATTCAAATGCGAGTTCTGCGAGTGTTTTCATGAGCAAGCTCTAACGTTTGGTTAAGGGGCGGGCTTTAGCCCGTCCCGAGCGAGCGCAGCGAGCGGCTTGAACCGCATGTTAGGCCGCGCCGCGATAATGTTGGAGTTACTCATTGGGTTTCTTTCCGATGCCTTGTTCAGTGTCATCGAGGGTTGCCGGTTGCGGCAAGAATGAAATGATTCGGGCGACAATAACAAGCGTGAGAAATAACGAAACACCGAGATGGCACGCTACTAGAGCAAATCCGCTGTGTCCATTCGGATGTATGTCACCGTAACCAAGTGTCGACATTGTCACAAGGCTGTAGTAAATGGAACCCGCGGTTGTTTGTAACGCATTTTGGTCGTCGCTAAAAGAAGACGCCATGCTTCGATAGAACAGCGCGAACCAGACAACTACCTCTGCATAGTTGTGCAGCGTGAGCAGAACAAGTCGTCGATAGCCTCGCAGGGCGTATGGCTTACCCATCTTTGCGGCGCGATACGCATCAAAGAACAGAACGTTTACTTGGTATATAACAACCTCGAAAACACGCAATGCTGCCCAAGCGATTGGGAGATAGCGCCAACATGAGGCCTGGTAAGTTGACCAGAAAGTCAGAGACAGTGCCGCCACACACAGTTGGCTTAGAACCCAGGCATCGACGAAGGTATAGGTGATTAGCCTTGAGGGGAGGAGTGCCCTGCAGAGCTGAAACGCTGACACCCACCTGAGCTGGTGAAAGACGAATGCCCAGAAGTCGACGATGAATGATTTCATGGTAGCGTGACCTAACGTTTGGTTAAGGGGCCGGCTCTGCCGGTCCCAGAGAGCGAAGCGAACGATTTGAACCGCTTGTTAGGCCAGCTCAGCCTGTAAGCTGTGGTAGAAACCAACTGAAACAACAGCATCAACGAATCTTTTTACAGTTGCTCGATCCATTATTGCTGGGTTAGGACCGCGAATGATTGCGTACCCGTTGGTAAGCCAGCGCAAGGCCAATAATAGCTAGAAAAAATGGCCAACTGAAAGTTAGAACGGCGCTTGCGATATCACCGCCTGGGACAGGCCAGCCAAAAAACGAAATGGCGTGGGCAGTCGCGGGACGAAGTTTCGAGACGGCGAAGTATGCTGCAAGCCAAGCCATAAGGTATGCAAAGACAAGAAAAAGAAGATATCGAAATATACGCATGTAAGGCCTAACGTTTAGGTTAAGGGGCTGCGGCACGCAGTCCCAGAGAGCGAAGCGAACGATTTGAACCGTTTGTTAGGCTTGACTGTATTTTAAGAGTGAACGCTTTTGAATTGCGACGGCTGTTATTGCCAAAGAAATAGCTAGTGAATAAGCAAATAGGCCTAGGTTTAGACCAAATATGGTTTTCTCTGTGCCATCGGAAAGAACCATGGAGCCGCCGTAGTACTCACGAAGGCAGTAGGCAGCAAGGAATCCACCAGTAACGAAAATTGTCATTAAGGCCGCAAGGCGAAAATTATTTTTTGACCATGTTAACCAGAGGCTAAAGATGCCAATGGCTGTGTTGGTAGATAGTTGCCAGACTTCATGTAAGCGTGCATGTGGCTCCCATGCTGGGTTAAAGACATGGGAGTCATTAATTTCAAAAAGTGGGACGACCACTGCGTAAAAAAATATTCCGATTGTTATGAGTATTTTTGACGCCATTTGTAACTCCTGCGGTTCATGTAATGTTTCGAATAGAGCCTAACGTTTAGGTTAAGGGGCGGGCTTTAGCCCGTCCCAGCGAGCGGAGCGAGCGATTTGAACCGATTGTTAGGTGATTTTCAACTCGGTGCATTTAAAAGATATTTGAAAAGTAAATCTCCATAGCCCCAAATGATGGTTCCTGAGATTACGATTACGACAGATATAAAATTTAATACGCTTTGCCATATGCTGTATTTGTTGTAGTACACCCACGATTCTGCAAATGTACTGCCGCGAATTTTTTCTAAAAATCCTGACGTTTTTAACTGTGCAAATACAGCTATTGCTGTTGTTATAGAACCGCTGCGCTGAAACCATATGGCGGTATTTTCTGTGGCAGGCATTAGAAATGCAGAACATCCGACATATATAACTAAAACTGCAGAAATGCACAGCGCGGAAATAATAAATAGTTCGATTTTTAATTTTGCTTCGTAAGATTCACTGATTTCCAGCATAAAATTACCTAACGTTTGGTTAAGGGGCCGCGGAACGCGGTCCCAGAGAGCGAAGCGAACGATTTGAACCACTTGTTAGGCCGCGCCGCGGATTTGTGCCGGCAGCATAACGTAAGTGCTCAGCGATGAT
>JAKFEP010000078.1:0-2883 GCA_036675645.1 Methylotenera sp.
GAATCGTTATACTAATCCACCTTCTTAAAATAACAGGTCGCCATGACCTGATGTGTGCATGATGCCTAATTCTCAACTGATGGCAGTGATGTTCATGGTCTTGTCCATGCTGTCCTATCAAATCAGTGCTTCTTTTGCCAAGCAGTTGATTGCCGTGCTGGATCCCCTCACCGTGGTGACCCTTAGACTGTGCTTTGCCGCAATTTTAATTGTGCTGATGTTCCGCTCATGGAGCATCATCAAACGCCTACCGCATTTAAAATGGAAAGATTTACTCAGCTATACAGCAGCCTTATGCCTCATGAATATTTTATTCTACGCTTCGCTGGGTAGATTGCCGCAAGGTATTGCCGTAGGTTTAGAGTTTTTAGGCCCTTTAACTTTAGCGCTACTCTCGATCAAACAACCTCGTGATTATATTTGGGTCGGATTAGCGATTTTAGGCATTGCACTGATGGTGCCGTGGCATCAAGCCAATGCAACCAACTTCTCCTTCTTAGGAGCTGCATTTGCGGTTTCAGCGGGTGCGTGTTGGGCGCTGTATATTTATTTTGGGCAAAAAGTCGTCCGTCAAAATATCGGCATGCATGCCCTCAGTATTGCTATTGTGATCTCAGCCTTGGTACTTCTGCCGATTAGTGCCACGCATAACCCAACAGCGCTGATGCAAACAGAATACTGGCCCAAAGCCTTATTGATTGCACTACTCGCCACAACCATTCCCTATGCTCTAGACCTCATGGCTTTGAAACGTTTAAGTAAACTCAGCTATGGGACGCTTTCAAGTTTGTCACCGGCTTTAGCAGCCTTGGCAGGTTGGTTACTACTGAAAGAACAAATTAGCATGTGGCAAACGTTGGCGCTGGTTTGCATTATGATTGCCTCTGTTGGGGTTACCTTTAGAGCCAAACAGCAAAGTGATGACGCGCTTTAAATCACAAAAGATGGCACTCGCCATCTTTTGTTTAAAATGGACTTAAACCAAACTGTCTTTTTCAATTTTTTTGTACTTTTTGTATTCCTGCTGATACTGCTTGGCGAGCGCAGTCTTTTGAGCATCGAGTAAAATTTTTCCTGCTTGCTGAAAGAAACCATGTTCCTCTTCTTGTAAATGATGATGTACGGTTTCGGATAATTTTTTTGCGATTGCCAACCAGCCTGGATTGGAGAATTCCGTCTCCGTCAGTTGCTCCAATAACTCATCCATTTTATGGTGTTCTGCCAAAGCATGGCGGGTAATGTTAAGGCCCGAATCAGTCATCATTAAAGGGATATAAAAATAACGATCTTCTGCCACAGCATGGGCAAATAATTCATTTTTAAGGCGTTCAAATAGCTCACGGCGCTCAGGCGTATCCCCTGAAGTTTCGAGTAGTCGTTCAGCCAAATTTCGTTGTATAACGTGACTTTCTCTTAAGGCTTCAAATATATTCATTCTATGCTCCAGTTCCGTTCAGCTTAAAACATCATTTTTATTGAAAAGCTTCTTGGCACAGCATTAAGTGCGCTGTATTTATCTTAAATGCAATAAACGAGAAATGAGGTCACAGACTACGCGTTTTTTGTAATGAAGTTTTCTCTGTACACGACAAAAATAGATAACTCATTGAAATAATGTCATAATAATTGTTTTCTAACGACGAATACTATGACACATCTCAATGAGTTATATCTTATCTTAAACAAATATCTAAAATGGAACAAGTCACATTTAAAGTGCTTTGCGCTCATCATGCTTGTGATTATTTTAAAGCAAACATGTAATCTTTCTTCTGCATCTAAAGCCTTGCCCATCAAGTGCTTACCACAATCATTTTATCGACGTATGCAGCGCTTCTTTGCAGGTCAGTATTTTGATTATCGTCAAATTTCTCAGTTGATTTTCAATATGTTTTCATTCGACCAAGTGCAACTGACTTTAGATAGAACCAATTGGAAATGGGGAAAACGAAATATTAATATCCTGATGCTCGCAATCGTTTATCGTGGAATAGCGATACCTATCCTTTGGACATTGCTTAATAAACGTGGAAATTCAGATACGAAAGAGCGTATTGCTTTGATTCAACGCTTTATAGCCATTTTTGGTAAAGACCGTATTGTGAATGTGTTCGCAGACAGAGAGTTTATCGGTGAGCAGTGGTTTACATGGTTAATTGAACAAGACATCAACTTCTGCATTCGTGTTAAAAAAACTTCATTGTCACCAATCATTTAGGAAAGAATCATAAAATTAGTGATTTATTTCGCCATCTTAAAGTTGGTCAAATTGAATGTCGTAAACGACGGATTTTGGTTGGTCGGGTGAAACTATATATAAGTGCACTACAGTTAGAAAATGGAGAGCTTTTACTCGTCGTTTCTCCTCAGTTTAATGCCAATGCTATTCAGGATTATGCATTACGCTGGGAAATTGAAACCTTATTCAGTTGTCTCAAAGGACGCGGGTTTAATCTTGAAAATACGCGCTTGACAGACGCTAGACGAGTGAAAAAATTGATTGCGGTGTTAGCTATAAGCTTCTGTTGGTGTTACTTAACGGGTGAATGGCAACATGATCAAAAAAAAGTGATAAAAATAAAGAAGCATGGACGACTCTCAATGAGTTTATTTCGCTATGGTTTAGACTATGTTCAAATGGCGATTCAGCGTTTAATTGGTTTTGGGAAAAAAGAAGAGTTTAAGGAAATTTTGGCAATTTTAAGAAGGCAGAATCCTGATAGGATAAGGGTTCTGTGAAATTTGTCGTGTACAGAGTTATTATTTAATATATTCAGCATAAAAAAATCCCCCTCAGCGATTAGCGGAGGGGGATTTAGAATTAATGAGCTGGCGATGACTTACTCTCACATGGATAACTCCACACTACCATCAGCGCTAAGA
>JAKFEP010000024.1:0-18738 GCA_036675645.1 Methylotenera sp.
TTGGTAATACCTTCAGTGTAGGCTTGCTCGAATTTCATCGGCATACCAAACGCAATCGCAGACATGATGGTGAGCTTGTGTGCCGCATCAATCCCTTCCACGTCAAAAGTCGGGTCGGCTTCTGCATAGCCTAAGCGTTGCGCTTCACCCAACACATCTTTAAACGCCCAGCCTTTTTCGCGCATTTCAGTCAAGATGAAATTAGTAGTACCGTTAATAATACCGGCCACCCATTCAATTTTGTTCGCGCCCAATCCTTCACGCAACGCTTTAATAATGGGGATGCCACCTGCCACGGCAGCTTCAAACGCTACGATGACATTTTTTGCTTGTGCGGCCGCAAAAATCTCATTGCCATACAAAGCCAGTAGCGCCTTATTGGCAGTGACTACGTGCTTGCCATTTTCGATGGCTTTAAGCACCAGCTCTTTACTCAGTGTGTAGCCGCCAATCAGTTCTACCACCACATCTACTTTCGGGTTATTCACCACGGAAAACGCGTCGTTGGTCACTTCCACGTTGCCTCCAGTGAATGTTTTAGCGTGCTCAATATTTCTATCGGCGACTTGCACTACACGAATAGCTACACCAGTACGGCGCGTGATTTCCTCCGCATTACGTGTTAATACGGTGTAAGTGCCGCCGCCAACGGTGCCAATGCCCAACAAGCCAACGCGTAGCTCTTTCAAATTATCTTGCTTCAAACTAATGCCCCATGTTTTTTTCTGTAATTTTCTAAAAATCTGGCAATGCGTTTCATTGCTTCCGTCAGGTCATCAACGTTGGGTAAAAACACCACCCTAAAATGATCGGGTGTTTTCCAATTAAAACCAGTACCTTGCACTAGTAATACTTTTTCTTCCAACAACAAATCTAATATAAATTGCTGATCATCTACGATGGGGTATATTTTTGGGTCAAGTTTAGGAAACAAATACATTGCCGCCTTTGGCTTGACACAAGTCACACCGGGAATCGCAGTGAGCATGTCATACGCCAAATCGCGCTGCTTACATAACCTGCCTGCTGGCGCGACCAAATCATCAATACTTTGATAGCCTCCCAGTGCTGTTTGTATGGCTAATTGGCCAGGCGCATTTGCACACAAGCGCATTGAAGCGAGTATATTCAGGCCCTCAATATAATCACTGGCATGATTTTTTTCGCCAGAAACCACCATCCAGCCTGCCCGATAACCACAAGCACGGTAGTTTTTAGAAAGTCCATTAAACGTTACAAACAGCACATCCTCTGCCAGAGAAGCGATAGACGTATGTACATTTCCGTCATACAACACTTTGTCGTATATTTCATCTGCAAAAATCACCAAATCATGATGCCGCGCTATTTCAATAATGCCCTCTAGAGTTTCACGCGGGTACAAAGCACCCGTAGGATTGTTCGGATTAATCACTACAATGCCACGCGTGTTGGCGGTAATCTTTGCTTCAATGTCTTTTAAATCGGGTAGCCAGCCAGTCTCTTCGTCGCACACATAATGACGCGCAGTGCCGCCTGCCAAGGTTACTGCCGCTGTCCACAGGGGATAATCTGGCATCGGGATTAATACTTGATCACCATTATTCAGTAATGCTTGCATCGCCATCACGATTAATTCAGATACGCCATTGCCGATGATAATATCATCCACCGTCACACCTTGAATGTGTTTGCTTTGGGTTTGATGCATAATGGCTTTACGCGGCTCAAACCAGCCTTTGCTATCAGTATAGATCCCTGCTTTGCTCATATTGCGAGCAACATCTTGTACCATTTCGTCTGGCACATCCAAGCCGAATACGCCTGGATTGCCAATATTGAGCTTAATGATGCGCTGGCCTTCATCTTCCATTTGGCGCGCGCGCTGCAAGACCGGACCACGAATGTCGTAGCAAACGTTAGCAAGTTTATTGGATTTAGCGAGTCGCTTAATTGTTGGTTTTTTGGCTGAAGTCATAGACCGCTAGTTTACCTTAGAATGGGCTACTCGTTCAATGAAAGCCAGACTCTAAACTGGTATAAAATAGTCGGATGAAGCTACATTTAACCACCGCAGAAAACCACAATTTAATCACCGCTTATGGCATGGGATTTGTTGAAATCAATAAACAAAAATATGCACAAAACTTAATTGTGATGGCTGATCAATTAATATTGGATTGGCAAGCGACAGATTTCGCCAATTTAAGCGTAGAAGATTTGACGAAAATTGCAGAATTAAAACCTGAAGTCGTTCTACTTGGTACTGGAGAAACGCATCAATTTTTACACCCTAAACTCTTTCAAATCCTGACAGCACAAGGCATTCCGTTGGAATGCATGACTACCGCTGCAGCATGCCGCACCTACAATATATTAATGAGCGAAGACCGCAATGTAGCGGCAGCTTTGTTAGTTTAGGTATTAAATTAAGCCTAAAAACATGCTCTGGGACCGCATGGATATTGGCTCATAGACATGCTGTTTTAGTTACTAAATATTGCCTATATAACAAAAGACACTAAGTCTAATTACTCCAAACTATCTACACCATCCCAAGCAGGCTTTCCATCCGCGCTGACAATATATTTTTTTTGATACACTTTCCTAATGAATAAATTCACTTCTTTGAACTCTTCCAATAACTTATTGCAATCTGCCCTACTCTCTGCGCCACATCTAAATGCCATATCAACATACACATGGTCGGTAGACCCGACATCGATCATACGTTTAACTAGACTTGGATGTGCGTAGTGTCCGCCTTCGGTAAATGCCCATTCAATATTTTTTCCCTCTTTCACTACATACCAAGGGCCGCCTCGCTCCTGCCAACCAAAGGGTTTAGCATTTGGCTTTACAACTGCATCTTTGCTGTCTTTAATGGCATTAAGCGCCACTGTTATGCTGGGGTAAACAATTGCAATGACATAGGGCGGAACTACTTGCTGCGTCGTTTTACTAGATTTTGGTTTTTTGATTTTTTTCTTAGCGGCTTTAGTTACGGCATCCGCATTGATTGAGGCCAAGGAAAAAAAAATAGCAAGTAAGTAAACGATGGGTTTCAATTTATAAATCCAGTATTTGCCAATTAATTATCAGCGTTGTGGAGTAAGTATTAATTGCAAGCCGTTATCAGTTACCAGCAGGTCTTTTGGTGTGTAGCTAGTACCGCCAAATATTAAATCCTCTGATTTGACCTTGTATAAAGTTAACCCATTTAGCATTTCGCCACCAACCGTTTTGGCTATTGCGTTAAAAGAATGATTGAATTTACTATCAGCTCCTGCGAAGTTTATGTCTTCAATTTTCGGTTCATCTAGTATTACTGTGTTCGTTGCGGCATCAAAGCGCAATTTACCTGAAATGCCCAGCTTGCCAGCCAAGCTTTTATCCAGCAACTGGCTATTGAGTTTGGTATCCATCGTGGTAAATATACGGCCAGAGGTTTTATCGAAAGTGACCACTGAATTTGATAAATTGATGTCGAACACGTTAAGTAGCGAAATCGGCAAAGCTAGCTTTTCATCCAGCTTTTGCGCGATTTGATCGCCTGTCACATTGAGCGTACGCTCACCCATCGTGGTCGCGCAACTGACTAAGATTAATGCAATTAAGCCAACTAAAAACCTATTCACTCTCATTTTATTCATAACGCGCCTTATTGTTATGGTGCGATGACCTAGAATGGTGTTAACGCGTCTTACAGGTCTTTGGTTGATAGCGTCAATGTCGCGTTCGTGCCGCCGAAGCCGAAGCTATTGGATAATGCGGTGGTAATTTTCACGTTATCAATGCGCTCGCGCACAATATTCAAGCCCTCTGCAGCAGGATCTAAATTATCAATATTGGCTGATGCGGCAATGAAATTATTTTCCATCATAATCAATGTATAGATTGCCTCATTCACACCAGCGGCGCCAAGCGCATGGCCACTAAGTGATTTAGTCGATGCGATTGCCGGCGTTTTTCCGTAAGCATTGTCACCAAACACCGTGCGAATAGCTTCCAGCTCTTTGGTATCACCTACCGGCGTGCTGGTGCCATGTGTGTTGATGTAATCTACATGATCGATACCCTCTAGCGCCAATTTCATGCACCTGACAGCGCCCTCACCGCTTGGTGCCACCATGTCGTAGCCATCTGAGGTTGCGCCGTAACCTACAACTTCAGCATAGATTTTTGCACCCCGTTTTTTGGCATGTTCGTACTCTTCTAACACCACAATGCCGCCGCCGCCTGAAATCACAAATCCATCACGGTCTGCATCATAAGTACGCGAGGCTTTGTCGGGCGTGTCGTTGTACTTAGTAGACATGGCGCCCATCGCATCGAATAGGTATGACAGGGTCCAATGTTCTTCCTCACCACCGCCAGCAAATACTATATCCTGCTTACCCAGTTGAATCTGTTCCACGCCTGCGCCGATACAGTGGGCGCTAGTAGAGCAGGCTGAACTGATACCGTAGTTAACGCCTTTAATCTTGGCACCTGTCGCCAAAGTCGCCACAATACCGCTACACATCGCCTTAGTCACCATGTAAGGGCCAACACGGCGGATGCCCTTTTCAGCCAGCACAGCATTGCTCTCTTCAATGCTTTCCGTAGAAGGACCGCCACCACCGACAATAATGCCAGTACGTACATTCGAAACAAGGTCTTCAGCTAACTTAGCATCTTCAATAGCCTGCTGCATTGCCAGCCAAGCATAGGCGTGGCCTTTGGCCATAAAACGCAATAATTTACGGTCAATCAACTCTTCAATGTTCAGGTTTTTAATCGAGCCTGCAACATTCGAGCGCAAACCATGGTCAGCATACTCTTGCTGAAAGCTGATACCGGAGCGTCCTGCATAAAGACTCTCTTTTACCTCAGCTTTATTATTACCAAGGCTTGATACAATGCCTAAACCTGTAATTACCACACGACGCATTTCGCGCTCTCCCTAAATCTTATCTTTGTTCTGCTTATAAAAATAAAGTCTAAAAATTAAACTTTAAAAATTATCCGTTTGAGTAAATAAACCTACGCGCAAATCATTCGCAGCATAAATTTCTCGACCATCTAAAGTCATGGTGGCATCAGCAATTCCCATCACCAATTTTCTCATAATCACCCGTTTTAAATCAATGGTATAAGTCGCCATTTTAGCCGTAGGCAGCACTTGTCCGCTAAACTTTACCTCGCCAGCGCCCAGTGCACGGCCGCGTCCAGGGCCACCTGCCCAGCCCAAATAGAACCCTACCAACTGCCACATTGCATCCAAGCCTAAGCAGCCTGGCATCACCGGGTCACCGGTAAAATGGCACTCAAAGAACCATAAGTCTGGCGTAATATCTAACTCGGCAATAATTTGTCCGTTACCGTATTTACCACCCTCATCAGTAATCTTGACTATGCGATCAAACATCAACATTGGAGGCAACGGCAATTGTGCATTGCCGACACCAAACATTTCGCCCCTGCCGCATGTTAATAATTCCTCTTTAGTAAAACTTTGTTGTCTAACAATCTTAGGTTGTGTCTGCATTATCTTTATACTTTGAGTAGTTTTAATGATGGTTTTGTATTTAAGCTATTTTCGCCGGAAAACACGTTTAGCGAAAGTAATATCTGCAAACTATTGTATAAATTGTAGGTATATATTCACTGCAAACATGAGCAATAAACCAACGACCTGACAAAACTATAAAAATCGAGGAGCGGTAATTGGATTGCCGATAGCAAATTGATGTTGTATCTTAATATTGTTATTGTTGGTATTTATTTCAAGTCATTGTATAGGCTAATTACTTATTTAAATGCAGTTGGGCAAGTGCCAAACTGACGTTTGAATGCACGACTAAAATGAGAAAGGTCATTAAACCCCCACTTGAAAGCAATGGTAGACACTGAATGATGGTTGGGACTCAATATATCTTTTCGGCATTTTTCTAGTCTGCGCCGCCACACATAACGCATTAGTGAGGTCTCTTCATCTCTAAACAAGTCATTGATGTAACGTGCCGATAAGCGCGTGCCTGCAACTATCATTGCAGTATCCAGCATAGAATCTGTCAAATAGCGTTCAATAAAATCTTTGACCAATCTAAGTGAAATTGAGCGACTGCGAGAAAGGTTAAAATTTTGCGGACGTACTGAAGTTAATGCTAACGTCAGCAAATCAAGTGATTGCTCTGACAGCGTGGAAAATTCTACTGCGCTCATATTTTCAACCTGCCTAGCCGCCGATTGAATAAAATGCGTTGCTACTGAGCCAATCCCAGCTTTTCCAGAAACTTGCAAGGCAGTGCAATGCTCAACTCCAGCGATTCTGTCACGCATCACCATGCGCGGAATAGAGACAAGTAGCTTGGAAAATCCAGTTGAAGATTGAATGCGATGTGGTCTGGTCGCATCATAAATAGTCATATCCCCCGGTTTGAGAAAAACTTCACGCCCGTTCTGCTCAAGCAGGTAATTTCCAGAAAGTAAAATGACTGCTAAGTAATTATCATGGTTATCTTTATAAGGCTCTCGCGGCAATCGATCAATGGTGAGTCCATGTGATTTAATAACCGACAAACGCAAGTTATCCCATCCATAAAGCATCGTTTCATTAAACAAGCTTCCATTCGCAGGCGGCGTAATCTTGACGCGAGTAAATTCCTGACAAATCATTTCTTGCAACCAATCCCGCCTATCACGCGCCAAAACATCCTCAGTCGAAAGCCTTAAGCCTTTTTCTGTAATTTTTTCCTCACTTAAAACTGCCTGACCGGGGATTGTTTCAGTAATTGTTTGCACGTAGTTGCTCATAACAACGACCCTTTATGTGATTTATATCCGGCTTCCATATTAAAAGCTGGTACTACCTATGTAAACAGTCAAAGCACCGTTTCAGTCAAGTTTTTATGCCGTTTAAGCACTGCAACTTAACACTGTCCACCATACACTGCAAAAATTACAGGTTAGGGGAATAAATTATGCAGCAAACAGATAAACATGCCGGCAATATCGTGCTGATTCGCGGCGCCACATTGTGGATGCTGATGGCATTACTACTGGCATGGTGCATGGTGGGTTTAAATTTTGGTGTAACCCCACTCAAAACAATATTTGCCGGTAAATTCTTGCGCTTACTACAAGCACACATCGATTTTTTACTGATGAGTGCACTTATTCTAGGTTATTACGCAGCAAAAGTCCCTTTCCCTTGGCATGTGCGTTGGGCCATGGTGATAGGTGCATTTACCAATTCCAGCTTGTTTCTGCTGCAATCCATTTTCCCAGCGCTTGATCCAACCATGGCTGACAAAGTGCCTTCAGTTGGCATCTGGGCGCAAGTTTTTTTAATTTACCTTTTTGCCAGCCTCCTCACTACCAGTTATGGATTTGGCAAAGGTGCAGTGCTGATTCTTAAATCTACCTTTCGAGCATCGTGATACGCTTTTTGCAAAAATGGCAAAACAACTTGAATAGTGAAGTTGTTTTGTTAATAAGTGCGCTGATCATGCTGATAATCGCAATCGCACAACCGTCAATTAAGATGATGCGTCTTCAAAAAAATTACCTGTTTGTTGTAGATGTGACACAAAGTATGAACGTGCAGGATATGATATGGTCAGGTAAGCCTATTAGCCGCTTAGAGTACGCCAAACAACTCTTAAAAGAATCTATCAAAAAACTTCCATGCGACTCCCAAGTGAGCCTGGGAATTTTTTTCAAAACAACCGCCACACTCCTTTATACGCCTATTGAAACTTGTTCTAATTATCACCTGTTATGGGACACGATTGACCATTTAGATTGGCGCATGGCTTCGCAAGGCAATAGTAATATACGTATAGGCTTATTGTCTATCGCCTCACTGCTCCTCACCAGTGATACGATTTCCCAAGTCATATTTCTGACTGACGGGCAAGAAGCGCAGCCACTTAACGTTTTTACCAAAACCAGCTTAACCGATTGGCAAGATAAACGTCCATGGCTGATTGTTGGTTTAGGCGGAAACAAACTCACTCCCATTCCAAAACTTGACACCAAAAATGCAATACTTGGCTATTGGTCCACTGATGCTATCAAGCTTAATCCAGCTTCAAACGTGGATGAAGGACACAATGGCGGCAGGGACAATTCAATCGCAACTGAACCTTATGAATATTATTTATCTCGACTAGATGAGGCATACTTAAAAGAATTAGCCGCAGATATTGGTGCGCAATATATCAAAGCAAGCACCTCTGAAAAATTAATAGCCACATTAAACAAACAACCCTCAACCATGCAGTTCCAGGCCAAATTCGCTTTAGACTGGATTTTCGCTTTAATAGCGCTTTTATTGATGGTTATCCTCTATATTCCAGACATCATTTTTAGCCTCAACAAGCGAATTCACCGCCATAAAAAATATAAAATTTATTAAAAGTATACAAACCTGTATACAGCCCAACAATATTCATTTAGTATTACCGTTTATAAGTAATCATAATCCTGTTATTTAATTAACCATTTTTAGGGAAATCTCAATGAGCGACCGTCAATTGGCCGACTGGCGTCAACATGCGCTAACTTTAGAAACCGAAGTAAATAAGGTGGTAGTTGGCCAAGCCAGCCCTGTCCGCTTGATTACTACCGCGATTTTTGCACGCGGCCATGTACTGCTGGAAGGCGATGTAGGTGTTGGTAAAACCACGCTATTACGCGCTTTTACACGCGGCATCGGTGGCGGTTATCAGCGTATTGAGGGTACCATTGACTTAATGCCTAACGATTTGGTGTATCACACCTATTTAGGTGAAGACGGCAAGCCGCACGTCAGTGCAGGCCCATTACTCATGTCTGGCGAAAATTTGAGTGTGTTTTTCTTTAACGAGATTAACCGCGCACGCCCACAAGTGCACTCATTACTGCTACGTGTGATGGCCGAGCGCACTTTATCTGCATTTAATAAAGAACACGTATTCCCGCATATGATTGTGTTTGCCGACCGCAACCAGGTGGAACGCGAAGAGACATTTGAAATCCCTTCTGCTGCACGTGACCGCTTCATGATGGAGATTCCGATTGTTGTGCCAAATGACGATACGATCATGTCTAACCTGATGTTTGATACGCGCTTCCATGATGCGGATGCCCTCATTGACACGGTTAAAGCGGATGTGTTGCAATTTGACCAGTTAAATGGCTTCTCAAGCGTGATTCAAAAAAGCGTGAGCGCCTCGCCCACTTTAGAAAAATATGCACTTAATCTGTGGAAAGCCACGCGTCAACCGACTGACTATGGTGTAAAAGTAACGAATGTGGATATGAGCCGCCTTGTGCTTGCAGGCGCCAGCCCACGCGGCATGAGTATGATGTTGCGTGCAGCACGTGTAAATGCTTGGCTAAACGAACGCACCGCCATTACGCCAGAAGATATTCACGCCGTATTCCACGCCACGGTTGCGCACAGGATTGTGTTCAGTCCGGTGTATGAAATGCGCCGCACCGAGATCGCGCGTGAGATGTTGAGCAACATTGTCAACGCGGTTGCTGCGCCTTAAAAGTTTTAGCAATGTCAATCGAGGATATCAAAGAGTTTAGCTACCACATCGGCTGGCGTAACCGCGGTCGTCATCCTGGCCGCCATTCCAGCACACAGCGCGGCATGGGCATGGAGTTTATCGGACATACCTCCCTTCTTAATTACCCGGACCCGCGCCGTATTGATTTGCGCCAAACCCTGCGCGACCCAATGGAACAAGTTTATGTGCGCTTATTTAATCAAAAAAGTGCCACGCCGGTATTTGTGATTTGCGATTTATCGGGCAGCATGAACTTCGGCGCCAAGGAACGCAAAATCCGTAAAGCGGCCGATATCGCCGAATCAGTGGCGCGATCCGCTACTAGAAACGCTGACCCATTCGGTTTTGTGGGATTTGATGATGTCGTGCGAGAAGATTGGATTAGCACCGCGTCATTCAAATCGCAACGCGCGATAGAATTGGCTGAACGTTTAAAGGAATATCACCCGCAGCATGTTTCTGGTGCCGGGATTAATGATGTATGGCGTTTTTTGCCGCGTGAGCGCTCGCTGGTGTTTATGATTTCTGATTTCCATATGCCAATGCAGCAGCTTGAGGAATCACTGTCAAATTTAACGCGTCACCATATTGTGCCAGTGGTGTTGTGGGATGCTGACGAATATAAAAACCTGCCTGAGTTTGGTATTACTGCCGTCACCGATCCTGAATCCGGCCAGAAACGCACCCTGTTTTTACGCAAAGGCTACCGCGATAAAATCGTAAATTCGTTTGAAGCGCGCCGTGAAGCCATCTATAAACTATTTATGCAATTTGATATGCCGCCATTTTATGTGGAAGGCGATTTTGATGCCGACATGCTGACCGAATATTTCCACCAATTTGTAGCTGCTTAAAACCAAATCATTATGAAAAATTTACTGCGCAATTTATTACTGACTGTAACGCTAAGCTTAAGCGCAGTTGCCGCTTATGCCTTAGATGTAACGAAGCTACCCGACGTGAAAGAGGGCATCGTCAGCATTCAAACCCAAGACCCAGTCAAAGATGTGGGTTATGTAATAGGCGATATCGTGACACGTCATATCACTTTAACCATTAAAAAACCTTATGTACTAGTTGAAGAATCGCTGCCGATTGTTGGCTACGAAAAAACCTATCGCGGCCAACCGATTGGCGTTTACCTAAGCGCGCTTAAACACACCAAAAAAGATGAAGGCGACCGCGTCGTTCATCAATTAACACTGGATTATCAAATATTCACCTCTAGCGTGGTGGCTAAACGTGCTGCGGTGCTGGCCGAATATCTGCGCTTATTAAACACCGAATCCAAAAAAGAAGTTGTGAAATATCGCGTGCCAATGTGGGAATTTGTGATTTCACCGCTGTCTGTCTTTGGCCAAATCAAAGTCGAAGATGATATGAGCCAGTTTAGAGGGCCCTTATTAATTGACGCCAGTCGCGAAAACACGCGCTTTAAAATCTTATTAGTGCTTTTAATATTAAGCTTATTGGGCTTACTTTATATATTGGGTAAAGGCGCCTGGTTGCCACGTATGGGCGGGCCATTTGCAAAAGCTTACCGTACGATTAAAAAGCAAACTGACTCGCCACAGGGCATACAGAACGCGGTCTCCAGTATGCACGCTGCTTTAAATACATCTGCTGGCCATAGTTTATTTACCGACAACTTAAAACAGTTTTTGGCTAAAAAACCTGCTTTTAAAGCCATTAAACCAGAAATACAGCAATTCTTTGGCTTATCCAATCAGGTATTTTTTGAGGCGAATGCTAACCATAACCTTGGTGCTGAACCGGTTACTTGGCTTAAGCAGTTTTGTCGTCGCTGCCGCGATTGCGAACGCGGCTTGGTTCCAGACGCTTTAAGCACAAAGAAAGTTTAAGCATGGCTTTCTCGCATCCGTGGTTTTTATGGTTACTGCCTTTGGCTTTGTTGCCTTTGGTATTTCAACGCGCGCATAGCAAAAACTATTCATGGCTAGACATGTTGCCGGCCGATCCACTGTCTGATTTTGTCGGTTTAATATTAAAAGCACTGGCTGTACTTACCCTGCTTTTTATTGTGTTGGGTTTAAGTGCTCCACACACCAACCAACAAGAAATCGAGCGCATTGGCATAGGGGCTCAAATTGCCTTGGTATTGGATAGAAGCGCCAGCATGGATGACCCTTTTTCTGGCATTGGTAGCAACAGCGTACCGGAGACTAAGTCTGCGGCAGCGGCGCGTTTGATTACGCAGTTTGTGCAATCGCGCCAAAATGATTTAATGGGTATGATCACTTTCAGCAACTCGGCCATGTATGTCCTGCCCCTGACCGAAAACAAAGAAACCGTGGTGGCCGCAGTCCGCGCAACTGCAGGCAACGCACTGTTCCAAACTAACATTGGCAGCGGGCTTACCTCTGGTGCTGGCTTATTTGAAAAGGTGCCGGATTCAGGCTCTCGTGCCGTGATTTTGTTATCAGATGGCGCTGGCCGTATTGGTTCGGATGCACAGCAAAAAATACGCGACTGGTACGACCGTATGCATATCAGCCTCTATTGGATTGTGTTACGTCAACCAGGTGGATTAAGTATCTTTGATAAAACTTACAAACCTGACCCCGACAAAGCCTTGCCTGCGGAAATCGAGCTATATGAGTTTTTTAAAACCATGAAAACGCCATTCAATGCTTACGAAGCCGAAGATCCGAAAACGCTGCAAATGGCCATTGAGGATATTAATCGCAAAGAAAAAAAACCGATTAAATATTTAGAAAAAATTCCTGGTAAAGATTTATCTAACCTTTGTTTTATATTAGCCGCCTGCATGATTACATTGTTGCTAGGCGTAAAATACGTCGAGGTCAAAACATGGCACTAAACCCTACATCGCAAACACTAACCTTGCCAACTTTTGCAGCAAAATTCTCGCGATTTTTTAGCGTAAAAAAACTCACCTGGGCATTTGCCATTATTGCCTTATTAAGTGCAGCGGGCAGCATTTATACCTATAAGCGTATTCAGAAAATTGAAGCATTTAATAAAGCAGTGCTGGCAGGGGAACCACCAGAAAGCGATCAACAAAGCTTTGAAGCTAAGTTTGCGACTGCCTTGTACTTGGCTAAAAAAGAGCGCTATAAAGAATCTATTTTATTGTTTAGTGCGCTCATGCCAAAAGCGGCTGACAATAACCAGAAATCAGCGGTGCAATACAATATCGGCAACATTTCGTTTCTGCGCGGCTTAGCCATCAACGGTAACAATATGACAGTAAAGGCAGAAGCCGAGTATTTGGTAGGCCAAGCTAAAGTGGCTTATATCAACTCACTCAAATTAGATAATAGCCATTGGGATGCAAAACACAATTTAGACCGCGTATTGGGTATGCTGCCCAGCACCCCAACACCAGGGGTGGGTGATGGTGAAAAGGCCGGCTTGATTATGGGCAATGTGCCCGTAGGTTTACCTTAATTGACGCGTTTACCTTAATATCAGCATGCTATTGCTTTGTAAATATTCATGAAAAAACTATTTAATTTTTTACGGCATCGTCGCGATGTTACCCTGCTAGGCGCTGCGCTTATATTACTGCTTATTGCGCTATTAAAGCCGACCATTCCAGTTAAGCGCAACATTTACAGCTATATGCTGGTAGCGGATATTTCACAGAGCATGAACGTAGTAGATATGCAACTGAACGGCAAACCCGTATCGCGTATGCAATATCAGCAATATTTGCTGCATCGCATTATTGGCGAAATGCCTTGCGGCACGCAAGTCAGCATCGGCCTGTTTGCTGGTGTGAGCGTGGCGGCTCTGTATACCCCGATTGAGGTGTGCCAAAACTTTGCCGCGATTGAAGACACGATTGACCATTTGGACTGGCGTAATGGTTGGTCAGGCAATAGCCGTGTGCGTGAAAGCATGGTGACAATGGCCAAGTTGATTCGTAGCTTTCCTGAGACCTCACAAGTGGTTTATTTTAGCGATGGTGAAGAAACGCCTAAACTGCATATCTTTAATACGCGCGATTTAACTGGCTTTCTGGGCGGTAAAGATTGGCTATTGGTGGGCATTGGTAGCGACAAAGGCACGGCTATCCCCAAGTTGAATGAAAAAAACCAACTCATCGGCTACTGGTCTGCCGAAAGTTTTGCCATGCAGCCTGGCGTTGCACAAATTGCGCAAGAAAATATCGGCGCGCGGGAAGATAGCGTAGCGAGCGAAGTCAGTGATCGTTATATGTCGCGCTTAGATGAAAAATACCTCATTTCTCTCGCCAAAGAAATCAGTGCTAATTACGTTAACGGCAGCAGCTTGCAGAATGTCCTTGCAGCCATGAAAAAACAGCCACCGGCGCGTCGTGATAAAGCCGACTTTGAACTTAAATGGATTATCGCAGGTTTGGCTGGCCTGTTGTTCTTGGCAGCTTATATGCCGAAGCACCCTGTCAGAGAATTAAAAGAAATGCGTAAGAGCTTCTTGGCGCGCAGGCTTCATAAACGCAAGCAAGGTCAATCGTTCACCTCATCCTGATATTTTGCATTGTGCTGTTTAGCCCAGCGCAACCAAACTCTTAATCGCCGTACTTGATCTTCATTTGCAATGTCTTTATTGACCAGATCTGCCAGCAAAATCACGGGTGGTAATCCCCAACGATAACCTTTTCGTTTAAAGTTTATAATCGTCAGCTGGGCATGAATAAACGTGCTTTCCGCCAATGCCGGCTGGAACTGTTGACCGCGCCGATTGATCAGGCTGAGTTGGCCCTTATTGTTTAGCTCCAAAACTTGCCACGACCACGGCAGTATCTGCAAAGTATCACGCAAAACAAAATACAGGCTACTGGCGATCACCAATACTATCATCACCAATTTAATGGCGAGTGGAATTGGCACAACGATTAAAATCCAGCAACTGATGATTGAAATTAAAGCCTGCAACACCCACATTAACTGAGAGGGTTTTAATTGAATGCGAATAGCTTGGTGTAAAATTGATTTCATTAACAAATAATAGGTTGAAACGGGCATGACAGCAACAGCATGGCAACAAAGTTTAGTCACGCAAGGCGCAATGCTTGAAACTGGCGCTATCACACATTTCGGCGACACCAAAAGCGAGCTAACAGCTACAGCAAATGACAACGTGCTGTGTGATTTAAGCCATTTAGGTTTGCTGGAAATTAGCGGCGCAGATGCCGTGACTTTTCTGCAAGGCCAGGTCACCAATGACGTGAAACTGCTCGCGGGCACAAATGCCCACTACTCCGCTTACTGCAATCCAAAGGGCCGTATGCTGGCATTGTTTCTGGCGTTTGCCCAGCATGATTATTTATATCTACAGTTCAATCGCACGCTGTTAGAACTCATCATGAAGCGCTTAAAAATGTATGTGATGCGCAGTAAGGTTGAAATTAAAGATGCTTCAGAAAGCAGGATCAAGTTCGGAATCAATGGCCCGGACGCCACATCAATACTTGCAGATGTGTTTAACAAAGTTCCTGCCCAGGATTATGAATTGGTGAGTTTGGATAATGGTGCCGTTCTTAAGTTACCCAGCACCGGCAATCACACACGTTTTCAAATTTTCACTGATGCAGAAAATGCGCCTATTATCTGGAATGTACTGCAAACCAAGACTCAATTGGTCGGCAAGTCTTGCTGGGATTGGCTGGAAATTCAAGCCGGAATACCTGATATTGAACCGCCCACTCAAGAGCAGTTTGTACCGCAAATGTTGAATTTAGATATTTTAAATGGCATTAACTTTAAGAAAGGTTGCTACACTGGACAGGAAATTGTCGCCCGTACCCATTATTTGGGTAGCGTAAAACGCCGTACTTACTTAACGTCTTTAAACACTACACAGGCACCTAGCGCTGGTGAAAAGGTGTTAGATGCAACGCAGAATGAAGTTGGGCAAATCGTTAGAGCTGCGCCTAATGCATCCAACGGTTATGATGCGCTGATTGAAATGCGCATCGATTCTCAAAAAACAGTCGCGCAACAAAGCGGCAATGTGTTTTGGAATAATGTGCTCATTGAAATGAAAGCGCTGCCCTATTTGGTAGAAGCTTAAGGTGTTTCTTGTTCAGCTGCTGCGGCTGGTACAGGGTTAGCAGGCTGCATTGGCAGCGGTTGATCAATCACCTGGTAAAACACTTCGTCTTCTTTAATCATGCCCAACTCACTGCGCGCACGCTCTTCAATTGCCGCATTGGCCTGTTTTAAATCACGCACTTCAGCATTCAAGGTTTCATTGCGCTGTTTGTAAGTAGCGTTTTTTTGTTTTTGCTCACTGATTTGCTGGTTAACATTCCACACCCGTAACCAACTGCCCTTCCCCAACCACAATGGATATTGCAGCAAGGCAATAAGAATCACAAAAATTAAAGTTAATGCTTTCACTTAAATAATTGGTAAAACGCACCCATCCCCGCATAACTAGAGGCGTCACCCAACTCTTCCTCAATCCGTAATAACTGGTTGTATTTGGCAATGCGTTCGCTTCGGCAAAGACTACCTGTTTTAATTTGCAACGCATTAGTAGCCACCGATATATCAGCTATCGTCGTGTCTTCAGTCTCACCCGAGCGATGTGACACCACTGCGGTATAACCCGCACGTTTAGCCATTTCTATGGTTTGGAACGTTTCGGTCAACGTACCAATCTGGTTCACTTTAATCAATACCGAATTGGCTACACCGCGCTTAATGCCTTCGCGTAGAATTTTTGAGTTGGTCACAAACAAGTCATCGCCTACTAATTGTGTGGTTTTACCTAGGCGCTTGGTTAAAATATCCCAACCATCCCAATCAAACTCACCCATACCGTCTTCAATGCTGATGATAGGATATTTATCTACCCAAGTCGCTAAATAATCGGTGAATTGTGCGCTGGATAAGGCCAATCCTTCTGATTCTAAATGGTATTTTCCATTTTTATAAAATTCGGTACTGGCGCAATCCAAGCCTAGATAAACATCGCGACCTGGCTCGTATCCCGCGTCGGAGATAGACTCCATAATCAGCTGCAATGCTGCTTCGTTGCTCGGTAAATTAGGCGCAAAGCCGCCTTCGTCACCCACAGTGGTGGCCAAGCCCTTTTTATGCAGCGTTTTCTTGAGTTGATGAAAGATTTCTGCACCACAACGCAAAGCCTCACGGAAGGTAGGTAAGCCAGCAGGAATAATCATAAACTCCTGCATGTCCACACTGTTATCCGCATGTGCGCCACCGTTGATGATATTCATCATCGGTGTTGGCAACTGCATCGCGCCAGAGCCGCCTAAATAACGATACAAAGGCAAACCGCTTTCCTCTGCCGCTGCGCGCGCGCAGGCCATGGAAACCGCTAAAATCGCATTTGCACCTAGGCGGTCTTTATTTTCTGTGCCGTCTAATTCAATCAACGTTTTGTCGATAAAACTTTGCTCTTCGGCATCCAACCCAATAATCGCCTCAGTGATTTCAGTGTTGACGTTTTCAACTGCTTGCAACACGCCTTTACCTAAATAGCGGCTCTTGTCACCATCGCGCAATTCCATCGCCTCTTTGGCGCCGGTAGATGCGCCTGACGGTACGGCTGCGCGACCAATGACGCCACTTTCCAGCAGAACATCTGCTTCAATCGTTGGGTTACCGCGTGAATCCATAATTTCGCGGGCGATGATATCTACAATGGCGCTCATGTTTCTTCCTCTAGATGTGTATTAATGCTAATTTGTATTAAAGCGAGTGTTAAAGCGTGCTCTCGATAAAGCCTGCTTTTTTAACCAATTTATCTAAATCCACTAATAAATGCAGCAAATCTTCCATTTTATGCAATGGCCACGCATTTGGGCCATCAGATAAAGCTTTGGCAGGGTCAGGATGCGTTTCCATAAACACGCCTGCGATACCACTCGCCACTGCTGCACGTGCCAGCACTGGCACAAACTCACGCTGACCACCACTTTTGTCGCCTTGGCCACCAGGTTGTTGTACGGAGTGTGTCGCGTCGAACACCACGGGGCAATTGGTTTCGCGCATAATCGCCAGGCCGCGCATATCAGAGACCAGCGTGTTATAGCCAAAACTGGCGCCACGTTCACACACCATAATATTGTCCGCACCACCGTTAGCTTCTTTGGCTTTATTCACCACTTGCAGCATATCGTGCGGCGCTAAAAATTGGCCTTTCTTAATATTCACCGGCTTACCGCTTTTGGCACAGGCCACAATGAAATCAGTCTGCCGGCACAAAAATGCAGGGGTTTGCAACACATCCACCACTGCAGCTACCGCACTGACTTGCTCTTCGGTATGCACATCCGTCAACACCGGCACACCAATCTGGCTGCGCACTTCGTCTAAAATTCGCAGGCCTTCGTCCAGCCCAAAGCCGCGAAACGTTTTGGTCGAACTGCGGTTAGCTTTGTCGTAAGAAGATTTATAAATAAACGGCACGCCCACGCGCGCGGCCATCTCTTTTAACTTGCCGGCAGTTTCAATCGCAAACTCACGCGATTCAATCACGCATGGCCCAGCAATCAGGAACAGCGGATGTTCTAGGCCAACATTAAAGTTACATAATTTCATTGTTTTGCCTCTTTATGCTTCAAAGCCGCCTCAACATAGGCCTTAAACAAGGGATGACCTGCCCGCGGGTTAGACGTGAATTCCGGGTGAAACTGGCACGCTACAAACCAGGGATGCGTGGCGCTTGGTAGTTCAATCATCTCGCATAAATCTTCAGTAGGGGTACGCGCAGAAATGACCAGGCCTGCTTTTTTCAATTGCTCAACAAAGTGATTATTCACTTCATAACGATGACGATGGCGCTCATTGACTTGCGTACCGTAAATGCTGGCAGCCAGGGTATCAGCAACCGTTGGGCAAGCTTGCGCACCTAAGCGCATGGTGCCGCCAAGATCAGAGTTTTCATCACGCTTTTCAACTTTTCCAGAAGCATCTTGCCACTCATCGATTAAGCCAATCAATTTGTGCGGTGTATCTGCATTAAATTCAGTGCTGTTTGCATCTTTCAAACCTACAACGTTACGCGCATACTCAATCACCGCTAATTGCATGCCTAAACAAATCCCTAAATAAGGGATTTTATTCTCGCGTGCAAATTGAATCGCGGCAATTTTCCCTTCTGTGCCGCGCACACCAAATCCACCGGGAATCAAAATTGCATCCATCTCAGCTAGTTTAGCCGTGCCATTTAGCTCAATGTCTTCGCTATCCATATAGTGGATTTTTACTTT
>JAKFEP010000008.1:0-2873 GCA_036675645.1 Methylotenera sp.
AGGCCGCGCCACGGACTTAAGCCGGGAGCAGGGCACGAGTGCTCAATGCTGCTGGATTGGTGGCTTGAAGCATACGCGTGCTGGCTTTCAGGTAGAAGAGCTTGGAAATGCCGGCAGGCGCGAACCGCTTTGGCAGGTGAAGATGTGAATAATTTGGTTAACGAATGCGAATGTTGCGGACCGGATTTGTGTGAGCGCCGCGAAGTGCCAGGCTGAATACGCAATATGTTATTTGGCTGCATAACTTCCATGTTTCCCCGGGCTTTGCTTTGCCGCCTAACGTTTGGTTAAGGGGCGGGCTTTAGCCCGTCCCAGTGAGCGTAGCGAACGATTTGAAGCAGTTGTTAGGCCTGGCCTGCCCGACACGGTAGCCGCCGCAAAGCAGAAAGAAAAGGCTGACGCCGCCGAGTGGGAGAGTGAGCGCGGTAAGTTAATTGTTACGGTATCCAGCATAAACCAACTCCTTTTGATAGTGCCAATAACGATGGCGACTTACTGGCAACGCGGTATTGCGATTAAAACCAACCGGAGATGAATTTCCGGAGGCTGCCTAACGTTTGGTTAAGGGGCGGGCTTTAGCCCGTCCCAGTGAGCGAAGCGAACGATTTGAACCACTAGTTAGGTGTACCACTGCCACTTGCTGGAAATTCCGGCGTATCCCTTCTCTGCCATTTTTTTAACCTGTTCAATTGAGTCTCCACCGCCAGCAGCAAGAACCTCCCAGAACTCATTACAGTAGAAAAGGAGATAGTCATCTTCGCCTGGATTTTGGCATATGGAAAGCTTGGGTACTGGCCCAATCAGGTTTCCACCCACATACGTTGATACTTTCCCTGTATAGGTAACTGACTCATCAGTTACAGCAAAGGCTATTACCTTTGCTGAGTCTTGGATAGCAGGCGGTTTAGAGTTATCCATGGTTACCTAACGTTTGGTTAAGGGGCCGGCTTTAGCCGGTCCCAGTGAGCGAAGCGAACGATTTGAACCAGTTGTTAGGCGCTGAGTTGACGCTCACTCAAAACGGCGCTCAAAAGTTCAGGCAACCACTCAGGCTTGAACATGGCAGGATTCTCATTTTGGATTTCTTTTATATCCCACCACTTCCATTTCTGAATTGTGCTTTTTTCTTCGTCGGTCCATTCTGCAGCGAATACTTTTGTATTTGATGGGCACTCTATAAGGTAGTATTTTTCTAGCCACCTCGCTGGGGTTGACCGTGCTACGGCATATACCTCATCCCGCTCTTTCAGGAGGCTTCCAATCTTTAGAGTGAGTCCGGTTTCCTCATATAGCTCTCGTGCGGCTGCATCAGTGTATTTTTCTTGTGGTTTAAGTTCGCCGCCAGCGGTTGCCCAGAAAGGTGCCTGATGCTCGTCCTTGTATAGAAATAGTAAAAGCCGCCCATCTTTATCCACGATAAATAATCTAGAAGATCTTCTGACTTCCATTTCTACCTCAGGTGTGTTGCGCACTTTGATTGTCTTGTGCCTAACGATTAAGCTAAGGGGCCGCGGCACGCGGTCCCAGTGAGCGAAGCGAACGATTTGAGCGCCTTGTTAGGCTTTTTGAGTCGTGTGCTTTCTGTGCGTGTTTGCATAACTGCCTTTTTTACCTGAAACCAGCGCCGAACGAAAGCCATTGCTTGAAACCAGCCAGCGCTAAACGAAAGCCGAACATCCGGCAGTTTTCAAACCAGCGCCGAGCGTGATCGAGCGCTTGGCGATAAATTGTTAATTTGTGCGAGCGAATTATTTAAGTCTGACAATTAATTTAATGCACAAATTTACGTGATTAGTGAATACACCTTGAGATGGCAATGACAATAAATAAGCCAGGCAATGCGAGCCTTCTCAGGCGACTCGGTAGAACAGATAAATCATAAATTTACATCCGCGAGCGATAGTGAAAACAACGCAAGGCCAACAAAAACAGCACTTTCCGGAGGGAGCCTAACGTTTAGGTTAAGGGGCCGCGGTACGCGGTCCCAGAGAGCGAAGCGAACGATTTGAACCGTTTGTTAGGCCGCGCCACGGATTCAAGCCGAACGATTTTAAGATTTGTTAGGCCGCACTTTCTGAAGACTGCCAATGCGAACGAGAAAAGAAGCCGATGGCCACTAACCCAAATATGATATGTGCTCCGATGAGAGCGGCAAAGACTTTGGGGTGCCCGGCCAAAAGCTGCTCAGGGCCAGGAATAAATGGTGAGTAAAATGAAAGCGCACCTAAGTTAAACGTAACAATTACTGCTAGCAGTGTCTTGGAACCACGAAAAATCCACCAGCACCACACGCCATATAGTGTTTCAATGGCGAGTGCTAGCAATGGGATACCGTAAAGGCCAGACCCAAACTTTGGTGATTCAATGCCGGGAGCAAGTGCAATGTCATGAACATGAGTAACCAGATCGAGAACAATATGAGACGAAATCGCGACCGCTAACGCCAGCCCCCAAGTAGGTTTTTTGAAAATTTTTGCAAAAACCAACCAAGCCGTAAAAGCTAATACTACAGTTGTGGCAATTGAGTGTGAGTAAGGCATGTAAGAAAGGTTGATGTCGTTGAGTGCTCTTACTTGAGGCTCAGTTGTAGTGACCTCTAACCCTAGCAAATTGAATACCACCCACATTATTTCTATAAGCTGAACCGCGATCAGGGCCGGGATAATCGGCACGCCGGGCCATTTCTTGTTAATGATGAGCGCTGTTGCCGCGTGATTAATCGCATTCATATAGATATATCTTCTTGTGAGGCCTAACGGTTGGCTAAGGGGCGGGCTTTAGCCCGTCCCAGTGAGCGAAGCGAACGATTTGAGCCGGTTGTTAGGCCTGACTGGCCCGACACGGTAGCCGCCGCAACGCAGAAAGAAAAGGCT
>JAKFEP010000101.1:0-18659 GCA_036675645.1 Methylotenera sp.
AAAAAGCCATCGCTGCCATTAAAAAACTCGGCAACAAACGCGCTGCAGTGTACGAAGAAATGCGCAATGCCTATCAACAAAGTGGTGATGAAGAGGCGTTAGATAGCGCGCGCGCCATGATAGCAGAGGCACAAAATTTAAGCTTGGGTGATAAAGAACGCTTGCTGGGTTACTTAGAGGGCGGCGGTAAAATGATTTTGCTGGAGCCAGAATATAAGCTGATGCCAGCTAGCAAAATGATGGGCTTAGATGGCCAAAAAATGTCGAAATCGTACAACAACACCATTTCGTTACGCGAAAATACTGACACAGTGGCTAAAAAAATCAAGACCATGCCGACAGACCCAGCGCGTATCCGCCGCACTGACCCAGGCGACCCAGCTAAATGCCCCGTATGGCAACTGCACGAAGTGTATTCTGATGACAACGTTAAAGATTGGGTGCAAATCGGCTGTAAAAGCGCAACTATTGGCTGTATTGAGTGCAAGCAACCAGTGATTGATGCCGTGTTAAAAGAACTTAAGCCAATCCAAGAACGTGCCGAACAATATGCTGAAGACCCAACTTTAGTGAAAAACATCGTCGCCGAAGGCTGTGAAAAAGCCCGCAAATTAGCGCGTGAAACGATGCGCGATGTACGCGATGCCATGGGTTTAAATTACAGCTGATATTAAATCAATGATGGTACCTTTGAGAGCAATATTTCTATGAATCATTGGCTAGCGTTAGCAATTGCAATCGTTGCAGAAGTGGTCGCTACTTCTGCGCTCAAAATGACTGGCGAGTTCACAAAATTGTTGCCATCTCTAGTGGTCGTCGCGGGTTACGCCATTGCTTTTTATTTTATGACACTTAGCTTACGTGTGTTGCCTGTGGGGATTATGTATGCGATTTGGGCAGGCATGGGTATTGTATTGGTTGCTATAATAGGGTTGGTCGTCTACAAACAAGTATTGGACTTTCCAGCGATAGTAGGGTTAACTTTAATTGTCTCTGGCGTCGTCGTTATTAATGTATTTTCTACTACAGTGAGTCACTAACCATGACAGCCTCACTAATTGGTGAAAAAATAGTAGGTGAAAAAACCGCCAAAATCAAAGGTGAGCTGCTCAACGAGTTGCCGCACGATTTATACATTCCGCCAGATGCGCTGGAAGTATATTTAGAGGCGTTTGAAGGCCCACTGGATTTGCTGTTGTATCTTATCCGCAAACACAATCTGGATATTCTTGATATTCCCATGGCGGAACTGACTAAGCAATACATGGTGTATGTAGAAAAAATGAAGGTAATTAAGCTGGAACTTGCTGCCGATTATTTGCTGATGTCTGCAATGCTGATTGAGATTAAATCGCGCATGTTGTTGCCAAAACCTGCCGAAATTGCAGAAGAAGATGACCCGCGTGCCGAGTTAGTGCGCCGCTTGATGGAATATGAGGCGATTAAACTGGCTGCGCAACGCATTGATGCGATGCCGCAAGTGGGTGCGGAAATACAAGTTGCTGCGGCTTATTATCAACATATCAGCGAGATTAAACCTCCAGAAGTAAGTTTGGATGAATTGGTAGAAGCTTGGCGCAATGTGTTGAAACGCGCAAAATTGAATAGCCACCACAAAATTGGCAAGGCCGAGTTATCGGTGCGTGAGCATATGAGCCAGATTCTACGTCGCTTAAAGGCAGATGGCATGGTGGAGTTTTCGCAATTATTTGATATGGCGGCTGATGGCTTGGCTAAACTTGTGGTGAATTTTTTAGCGATTTTAGAGCTGGCAAAAGAAGGCTTGATTCGAATGACGCAGCAACAAGCGTTTTCGCCAATTTACCTGCAAGCCAATATAGGCGAGAGTCTCGGCGAGGGCGTATGAGAGAACCCGATAACATCAGCGAAATGAAGCAGATTCTAGAAGCTGCACTACTGACGGCTGGACAGCCGCTTAGCTTAGATGACATGTTAAAGCTGTTTGCAGGTCGCATGGAGCGCACCACTTTAAGAATGCTGTTGGATGAGCTTAAGCAAGATTGGAGCGAAAAAACGTTAGAGTTGGTGCAAGTGGCGACGGGTTACCGCTTTCAGGCCAAGCCACAATTTAGCGAGTTTATTGTGCGTTTAAGTCCAGAGAGGCAACCAAAATATAGCCGTGCAGTGATGGAAACGCTGGCGATTATTGCTTATCGCCAACCCGTAACGCGTGGTGACATTGAACAAATTCGCGGCGTGGCGGTGAACCCGAATGTGATGCGCCAGCTGCAAGAACGTGATTGGATTGATGTGGTGGGGCAGCGTGAAGTACCAGGTCGCCCCTCACTTTATGCGACGACTAAACACTTTTTGGATGACCTGAATTTGCGCTCAATTTCTGAGCTGCCACCTTTTGAAGATTTCGCCCAAGCGGAAATTCCACTCGACAGTTAATATATTTTATTCTAGCTTTAGCGCTAACTGCTGTAAAATGCGCTTTTGCAATCAATAGTTTACTCATATGGCACGCCCATTCAAACAGCAGCGCGACCCACAAGCCACCCCACGCAGACCAAAGACTGATTTTAAAAAATTAGAAGTCGACGAGAACGGGCTAAGTTTAACTCCAGCAGAACCCACCCAGCGCCTACATAAGCTAATGGCTTTAGCAGGTTTGGGCTCACGCCGCGATATGGAAGAAATGATTGCCAGTGGCCGCGTTACCATTAATGGCGAAACCGCCAAACCTGGCCAAGGTGTGACGCAATACGATGTGGTCCGCGTGGATAGCCGCCCGCTTAAATTAAATTTTGAGCCAGAGTTGCCGCAAGTGCTGATTTACCATAAGCCTGAAGGTGAAATTGTCAGTCAGGACGACCCAGAAGGTCGTGCTAGCGTATTTGATAAGCTGCCGCGTATTAAGCAAGGTAAATGGATTGCCATCGGCAGATTAGATATTAATACTTCGGGTTTATTAATATTTACCAATTCTGGTGAGCTGGCGAACCGGTTTATGCACCCACGTTATGAAGTAGAGCGCGAATACGCAGTGCGTATTTTTGGCGAGCTGACCGAAGGCCAAATGTTGACACTGACGCAAGGGATAGAGCTGGAAGACGGCCCCGCCAGTTTTGACAGTATTTCGCCACAAGGTGGTGAGGGCGCTAATCATTGGTATCAAGTGATTATCCGTGAAGGTAGAAATCGTGAAGTACGGCGTCTGTTTGAGGCTTTCCAGCTACCAGTAAGCCGCCTGATGCGTGTGCGGTTTGGCCCTGTCAATTTACCACCACGCGTCAAGCGCGGCACCATGTTAAAGCTAGAGCAAAAACAAGTGGTAGATTTGTTGGAATGGGCAGGCTTAGAAGTACCAAGAACGCCGATGAAACAGTTGAGTCAGCGTGAAAAAGATAAAGCCACCAGCGTGTTTGTGCCTAAAGTACGCAAACAACGCAGCAGTGTTTTAGATAGAGACCCAAGCAATAGAAAGCCGCGCGATTCAAACACGAGAGAAAATAGCAGGCCTGCAGGTCGCATGGATGCTGGATCACAGGGCGCCGATAAGAAGCTTTATCCTAAACCGGGTAAACGACGCATTCGCCAAAGCAGTGATGTGCCGCAAGATTTAACCAGGCCTGATAAACAAAAGGCGGGTTTACAACACAAAAGCGATAGAAATCGCGGGCGTGGTTAACTTACTTTAGGGCTTATTGTGCTGGTGCCGTTGGGCAGGCAAACTCACAGTTTGGGCCAGTGCGTCCAACCCAACTACCATCAGCGCATTGCATGGCGTCCATCGTACACATGACTTGATTGTCTGCAGGCGGTATTACTTCTGTTGGTTCTTGGGTTGATTCTTGGGTGGGTGTGCTTGGTTTACTCGGATTAGCTTGTATACAAGCTGCCAGTAAAAGCGCTGAGATGAGAATAGCTAGTTTCATAAAGCCAGTAACTGCTCTTTAGTCAGTAAAAACACAAACTGGTCACCTGCGGTAACTTCTAGCCAAGTAAAGGCCACTTCTGGATAAGCCTCCTCAAGGGCATCACGATTATGGCCAATTTCCACCACTAAAATACCTTCATCGTTTAAGTATTTAGCCGCTTCACGCAAAATGGTATGCGTGTGGTCTAGACCTGCTAATCCGCTACCCAATGCAATCTGTGGTTCGTTACGATATTCGGTTGGCAGCTTCGCCATGCTCGGTGCATCTACGTAGGGTGGGTTTGAGATAATCAAGTCATATTTTTTGTTCTTCAACGCAGTAAACATATCTGACTGAATGGCGGTGACTTGCGCTTGCAAGCCATAGTTGGCAATGTTGATGTTGCACACCGCAATCGCATCGGCTGAAATATCCACCACATCAATGGTGGCGTCTGGGAAAGCATTAGCCAACAAAATACCTAAACAGCCACTACCAGTACAAATATCTGCAGCAGAATTAATCAGCTCAGGATGCTCGATCCAAGGCTGCAACCCATGCTCGCCTTCATCGTTAAAGTCTAAAAGCTCAGCAATAAAACTGCGCGGCACAATGACGCGCTCGTCTACATAGAACTTAAAACCACGCAGCCATGCCTCGCGCAGCAAGTAGGCCGTCGGTGTGCGCTTGGTGATGCGCTGATCAATTAAATGCGCAAGGTGCTTACACTCAGTTTCGGTAATTACTGCATCCAAAAAATTATGCAGTGTGTCGTGCGGCAAATGCAGCGCACTCATGACCAGCCATACCGCTTCGTCGTAGCTGTTGTCTGTGCCGTGACCAAAGAAAATATCGGATGCCTCAAACTGGCTAACTGTGAAGCGTAGCCAATCGCGAATGGTAAAAAGTTCTTCTGCTAGTCTTGGGTGATGATTCATAATGAAAAGCGCATTAACTTAATAATTTCTTCATGGTGTATTTATAAGTATCTTTCAGCGGCTCAATATCGGCCACACCCACACACTCATTCAGTTTGTGGATGGTTTTATTCAGTGGTCCGAACTCAATCACTTGCTGGCAAATATCGGCAATAAAACGGCCATCAGAAGTGCCGCCAGTGGTGGAAAGCTCTGGGCTAACGCCATATGCTTGCTCAATCGCTGTGGAAATCGCCTCTACCAAATTGCCACGCGGTGTGATGTATGGCTGTGAGTATTCCCATTCCAAGCTGTAGTCTAGCGCGTGAGCATCTAAAATAGCGTGCACACGTTCGCGTAAGTTCGCATCTGTGCTGCCGGCACCGTTAAGCTCTGGGCAGAATCTAAAATTAAACAAAATTTCCACTTCGCCAGGTACGACGTTGGTAGCGCCGGTACCGCCATTCATATTGCTGATCTGCCAGCTAGTGGGTGGAAAGTATTCGTTACCGTTATCCCACACCATTTCTACCATAGCTTTAATGGCGGGGGCGACCAAGTGAATAGGGTTTTTAACCAAGTGCGGATAAGCAATATGACCCTGCAAGCCAAGCACTGTGAGCTTGCCAGAGAGTGATCCGCGCCGCCCATTCTTAATCATATCGCCAACTACTTTATTGCTGGTAGGTTCGCCAACAATGCAATAATCAATCAACTCGTTGCGATTTTTTAACACTTCAACCACTTTAACCGTACCATCTATCGCTACACCTTCTTCATCCGAAGTGATCAGCAGGCCAATGGAGCCTTTATGCTCAGGGTTTTCAGCAATAAATTCTTCGATGCTGGTGATAAAGGCTGCGAGTGAAGTTTTCATATCCGCGGCGCCGCGTGCGTAGAGCATACCATCTTTAATGGTGGGCTCAAACGGTGGCGTGTGCCATTTATCCAGCGGACCGGTAGGCACCACATCGGTATGCCCAGCAAACACCAGTAAAGGTGAGTCTGTGCCGCGACGCGCGTAAAAATTATCTACATTGCCATAGCGCATGCGCTCAATCTTAAAACCCAGCGGTTCCAGCCGTTGAATCATCACCTCCTGGCAACCCGCGTCTTCTGGCGTGTTGGATTGGCGTTTAAGTAAATCAATGGCTAATTCTAACGTTTTGCTCATTTGAGTAATTCTTTATAGATGTTTTCATCAAAGCCTAGGCATACAATTTTACTGTCTTTTTCTAACAGTGGGCGCTTTATTACTGAGGTTTTTGCTTGCATTAAAGTTGCTGCCGATGCGTTGTCAATGATGCCGCTTTTGGTAATCTCGTCTAAGCCTCGCCAAGTAAGTCCAGCGCGGTTGATAAGTTTTTCGTGTGGGAATTGTGCCAGCCAAATGTTTAATAATTCAGCTGATACACCCCGTTTTTTAAAGTCGTGAAAATCATAGGCAACTTGGTGAGTTTCTAGCCAGTGGCGGGCTTTTTTCACCGTATTGCAATTAGCTATTCCGTAAAGTTTTAAGGTGCTGTCCATGCATACATTTTATCAGTATGCGCAATTCAAGTGCAGCAGAATCGCTACTTATGACAGCAGTGGCTGTAGATTATCGGTGTTAATTTGTAGTGGCGCCGTTAAGCTAAGCTGTTTTTTATAAAAACTATATAAATCGGCTTCAGTTAAAGGCTTTGAAAATAAATAACCCTGCATATGGTTGCAACCCATTCTCACCACAGCATCATGCTGCGCTTCAGTCTCTACGCCTTCTGCAACCACATTGAAGCTTAATTTGTGTGCAAGATGAATGATGCCTTCAACCAAAGCTTCAGTGGCACTGCTTTCACCAATTTTTGTGATAAAAGTTTTGTCTAGCTTTACTTCATTTACGTTTAAATCTTTTAAATAGTTAAGCGTTAATGGGTGCAAGCCAAAATCGTCCAAGGCAATTTTGATATTAGCTGCTTTAATTTGATTTAGCAGTGTTTTAAATTGCATTTCATTCTTCATCGCCACTGTTTCTTTTATCTCGAAGGTGATATGGTGTGCCGGCACATCAAATCGTGTTAGCCAGCCAACTGTTTTTTCAACCAAATTAGAATTGCGAAACTGTTGACGAGACAAATTAAGGGATAAGTGTAAATCTAGCCCATGTTTTTTTGCCTGCTTAATAGCGGCACATGCACTTTCAATCACCCAGTCATTAATGTGATCAATCAATCCTAAATGCTCTGCAACAGCAATAAACTCTGAAGGTAGAATCATGCCTTTGGTTGGATGGTTCCAGCGAATCAGAGCTTCAGCGCCTACAACTAGCTTGGTTTTGCAATCTAATTTTGGCTGAAACAATAGTATGAACTCTTGCTTTTTAATGGCTGCGTGTAAATCCCGCTGTAATTCCAGGGTTTTATTTGAGGCAGAAGCAATCTCACTATCATAAAACTTAAATTGATTCTTGCCGCTTTCTTTGGCGATATACATGGCGGTATCAGCGCAAATAATCAGCTTATCAATGTCCCCATCTCTTGGATAGAGTGCGATGCCCATCGAGCATGAAATTTCTATTTTCTGGCTGTTCACAAAAATTGGGGTATTGATGGAATCTAAGATACGCTTAATAATTGGAATGATGTCTTCATCAGATTCGATGTCCTCAATCAAAGCAGAAAACTCATCACCACCCAAGCGTGCGACCACGTCACATTCGCGTACCGCCGCCTGCAATCGCTCAGCCACAACAGTCAATACGCTGTCGCCTACGTGGTGGCCAAATTTATCATTAATTGGTTTGAAGTGATCCAAATCAATATAAGCTAATGCAATGGTTTTGCCGCCGATTGTATTTCGTTTTGCCGATGTTTCTAATAGTTGACGAAATGCAGCCCGATTCGGTAAATTGGTCAATGGATCTTTTATTTCCAGTGAAACTGCATTTTTTTGTTGGATGGTTGCCCCAAACTTAAATGCGTTTCCTACATATTTTTCATAGTAAATTGCAGCGACAAACACCAGTAAAAATAAGCAAACAATAGCCAAGGAAATCACCATGACCAGCATTTTTCTATCCAAAATTTCATTTGCTGTTGGTGTGAGAGCGTTTTCTTGACCCACGATGGATGCGCTGAATGCGATATGCAGCCCAATTACGGTGAATGCAGTGACAAGCGAGAAAATAATTTTGATGAAGCGTTTATTTCCACCGGTGTAAATTTTCATCAATGACAATGTGATGATGGTGAGTACGCACACACTTAAAGATAAAAGTAATGCAATAAAAGTTGCAATCGGTTCGTTTGAAAAATTAGCAGGAGCGTGCAGCGCTATCGCACAAAAATAATGCATGCTGTAACTGCTAAGACTTGCAATGAGTCCACCCATCAACAGCATATTTAAAGTAACTGTTTTTTTGCTGGCGACAATGCAGGTGATAAAGCCAATGAGCAATGCGCATGCCCACGAAGCCGTCATAAATGGAATTGAAAATTCAAAAAAGCCAGTGCCCCGATGGAGCGCCAGCCAGTTGATAAAATGGATACCTAGTAGGCCACTGCCGATGGTGGCTGTATAAATGGGAAGGAGGAAATTTTTGCTGTGCGCAGGCGATAAATATAAACGCTCGATAAAGCCAAAAATTGTGAACATGGCAATGCCGCTTGCAGCAAGTGAAAGCAGCACCAACCAAATGTCATAGTTAATAGCCATAGGTATTAATCCCAATTACCAATGTTTTTTATTTTATTGATAATTGATAAGCAATAGCTATGCCAATAGCCTTGGTGCTGCTAATCGTTCTATTTAATCATAAAAATCAGATGTTTATATAGAGTTCACCGCAATTATCTTTTGTATTACGTAGGAAAACATATCGAATTGCATGAAATGCCGACAAGTTTAAATGCCGCGTAATAGTTCGTTAATGCCTACTTTCCCCAGTGTTTTGGCATCAACTTTTTTAACAATGACTGCACAATACAAGCTGTATGCACCATTACTAGAAGGTAAATTACCAGATACTACAACAGAGCCGGCAGGTACTCGGCCATAAAATACCTCTCCGGTTTCGCGGTCATAAATTTTGGTGCTTTGGCCAATATAGACACCCATCGAGATGACGCAGTTGTCTTCTACGACGACTCCTTCCACCACTTCTGAGCGCGCGCCAACAAAGCAGTTATCCCCAATGATGGTTGGGCCAGCCTGCACAGGTTCTAGTACGCCACCAATCCCCACGCCACCAGATAAGTGAACATTTTTACCAATTTGTGCGCAAGAGCCCACGGTTGCCCAAGTGTCGACCATGCTACCTTCGCCCACGTGTGCGCCAATATTGACGTAGCTAGGCATTAATACGGCATTTTTGCCGATAAATGAACCGCGACGGACTATTGCATTTGGCACCACACGAAAGCCCCCAGCCTTAAAATCTGCTTCTGAATAATTGGCAAATTTTGGTGGTACTTTATCAAAATATTTAGTGACGCCATCATCCATCAGTACGTTTTCTTCTAAGCGGAACGATAACAGTACGGCTTTTTTCAACCATTGATGGGTTTCCCAATTTTGACTATCGCCGATACGGCTGGCCACGCGCAAAGTGCCTGCATCTAAATCAGCCAATACAGAGTTGATGGTTGTTTTGATTTCAGCAGATGCGTTGGCTGGGTTAATATTGGCGCGGTCTTCAAACGCGGCTTCGATAATGCTTAGGCGTGGATCCATGAGGCTCTCTAGTAGATTAATTGACGAAAAACGTTATTTTAACCCAAGCCGCGTAAAAACAAAAAAGCGCGTAAAAGTACACGCTTTAATTTAAATCATATGGCTTATTTAGCTTTTGCTGCTTCGTATAGAGGCCGCACTTTGGGCGCCAATGCTTTCAACTCAGCAATACGATTCTCACTCGCTGGGTGGGTGCTCAAAAATTCAGGTGGTGCACTTTTGCTTTGTGCACTCATTTTTTGCCATAAAGTCACGGCAGCATCTGGGTTAAAACCAGCGCGTGCCGCCAACTCTAAGCCCATTTTGTCCGCTTCACGTTCTTGCTCACGCCCATTCGGTAATGCAAAAAACAGTTGTGAACCCAAGCCTGCCGCTTGTACCGCAGCCCCACCTGCGGCAGAACCACTGGCAAAAGCCGCCAATGCTTGCAGGCCAAATTGTTGCAGATATGCTTGCGACATACGTTCGCGACCGTGCTCACGCAAGGCATGGGCTATTTCGTGGCCAATCACAGCGGCCAATTCGTCATCAGTGGCATTCAGTTTTTCTACTAAACCAGACAACACCATGATTTTGCCGCCAGGCATGCAGTAAGCATTCAGTTCGTCACTTTTTTCTACGTTGACTTCCCACGCCCATTTGGTAGCATCGGGGCGGAACACGCCTACCTGTGAGATGAGTTTATTCGAGATGCCGCGTACGCGCGCAGTCATGGCTGGGTCAGCATTCAACGTATTTTTCTTTTTAGCTTCGCCGAGGGTTTCTGCGTAAGCCTGTGATGACATTTTATCAACTGAAGAAGCAGGTAATAGCATAAATTGTGAGCGTTTTACGCCAGACACGCTATCTTGAGTGGTGGTGGCACAGCCTGCAAAGCTGACTGAAAGTGCAGTTATGATGATTAAGGTAATTTTTTTCATGATCAATCCTTTTAAGCTATTCAGTTGATTCTAATAGTTGGCAACGCATGAGTTATATCATTGGTTGATTTGACTGTCTGTTCTTTACCGTACATAAAACTGTTTGAGCATTATATTTTTACCTGCGAGCCTAATTCAACAACGCGGTTTGGCGGTAGTTTAAATTGGTTGGTAATCGTTTCTGCACTGCGGAACATGCCAATGAATATTTTTTTACGCCAGTAGGCCATGCCTGATTTTTCGCTGGCGATTAAAATTTCTTTGCCGATAAAGAACGAGGTCCCCATGGCATCAAAAATCAATCCATATTTATTGCATAGCTCTAAATCACGTGGCAAATCCGGTTCATCCTTAAACCCATAATTAATAATCACGCGATAAAACTCATAAGGCAAAGCTTCTACGCTGACACGTTCGGCGGTGTTGGTATGCGGGTAGTCTGAGAAGCGCACCGTTAAAATCACCACCTTTTCGTGCAGCACTTTATTGTGTTTCAAATTATGTAACATGGCGTGTGGAACGCCTTCTGGGTTTGGCGTCATAAAGATTGCCATGCCTGGCACGCGAGTAGGGGGATGCGAGCCAAGCGCCTCAATAAAGGGAGTAAGATCCATAGCTTCCGATTTTAAGTGTTTGTACAACATATAGCGGCCATTTTTCCAAGTGAGCATCAGCACAAAAATGGCTGCACCAATCAACAGTGGCACCCAGCCACCATCTGGTATTTTTAATATGTTGGCGCCAAAAAATGCCAAGTCAATGATGAGGAACAAGCCTACCAATAATGCCGTTTTTAGTTTGCTCCAGCCCCAAATTTCGCGAAATACCACAGAAGCTAACAAGGTGGTAATCACCATGTCGCCCGTGACTGCGATGCCGTAAGCGGCTGCTAAATTACCAGAGCTGCCAAAACCGATCACTAGCGCCATAACAGCTATCATCAAGCCCCAGTTGACCCGTGGCATATAGACCTGGCCTTGTTCGCTCTCAGATGTGTGCTGTATGTGCATGCGCGGTAAGTAGCCTAGTTGCAAGGCCTGGCGCGATACAGAGAACGCCCCTGTAATCACGGCTTGGCTGGCAATCACAGTCGCCAAAGTGGCTAAGCCAATCAGCGGGAATAGCGACCATTCTGGTGCCAGTAAATAAAACGGGTTTTTAACAGCGCTGGCGTCGTTTAAAATAAGCGCACCTTGGCCAAAATAGTTAAGTAATAAGGCCGGCAATACAAAGCCAAACCAAGCCAAACGAATGGGAAAACGCCCAAAATGACCCATATCTGCATACAGTGCTTCTGCGCCAGTAACTGCTAGTACCACGGCGCCAAGCGCTACAAAGGCAATTTTTGGTTGATGCGCAAAAAAATCTACTGCATAAAATGGGTTGAGCGCATGCAGGATAGTGACATCGTGGGCGATATTAATGGCGCCCAATACTCCCAATGTGCCAAACCACAACAACATAACGGGGCCAAAAAATTTGCCCATAATGGCAGTGCCTTTGCTTTGCGCCCAAAATAACGCAAATAGCACCACCAACGTTATGGGGACGATAAATTGATGCAGGTGGGGCGCGGCAACTTCTAAGCCCTCTACTGCAGATAACACCGAAATAGCGGGTGTAATCATGCCATCGGCGTAAAACATACAGGCGCCCAAAATACCTAATAGCATAATATTGCGCTGCTTAACCCGGCTTTGACCCACATTGCGGCTAGCAAGCGCCAATAACGCCATAATGCCGCCTTCACCGCGGTTGTCCGCACGCATGATAAATGCCACATATTTAATCGATACGATGAGAATCAGCGCCCAGGTGATACACGACAATATGCCATAGACATTACTTGTATTAAGTAGAAGCGGGTGATGACCGACTGAAAAAACCTCTTTCATGGTATACAGCGGGCTAGTGCCAATGTCGCCAAATACAACGCCCAGCGCGGCAAGGGCCATAGCGGGTAAACGGGTTTTTTTGGGGCTGTTGTTGTCCATGGCTGAATTCGTCAAAGCGAGTCGCTATTATCGGCTAATTAAATGCGCAAACCAATAGCGTATTAGTGATTTTTGTAGAACCAGTGATTTATTTAGGTTTGGTAGTAGAAATAACTGCATCGGCGTTACCCTGCGCAAAGGTAATGTGTACTTTTTGCGTTGGGTTTAGCTGATTGGCGTCGCTCACCAGCTTGCCAGCACTATCTTGCACCATGGCATAGCCGCGTGCCAACACATTATGCGGATTAAGTTGGGCCAGGCTATTGCGCAAGCTTAGCAGATGCTGCTGCTGCATTTGCATATACCGCTGCATGCTCATATCTAAACGGTTTTGCAGCAATTTGATTTGGTTGGATTTCATTGCAATTTGTTGCAACGGTGAAATCAAGCGGCGGCTTAAATAATCAAGCCTTTGTGCATTGCTCTGCAAGCCAGCATCCATGCGCCTTACCAACCTACTCCAAAGGTTGATTAACTGTGTCCTTAAACCGAGCATATCCTGGCTCGCCAGTTCAGCAGCGGCAGTGGGTGTGGCGGCACGCACGTCAGCGACAAAATCGCAGATGGTAAAGTCGGTTTCGTGGCCAACGCCTGAGATGGTTGGAATCGTGCACTCATCAATAGCCCGTGCCACGATTTCCTCATTAAATTGCCATAAATCTTCAATACTGCCGCCACCACGGCAAATAAGCAGGGTATCCACTTCTTGTCGAGCGTTGGCGGCGTGGATGGCTTTAGCAATTTGCACAGCGGCACCTTTGCCTTGCACCGGTGAGGGGTAAATAATCACGCTAATGGCGGGGTTCCTGCGTTTGAGCGCGGTCAAGACATCCCTTAGTGCAGCTGCATCTGGCGAAGTAACAATACCAATTGTTTTGGGATATTTTGGGATGGCTTGTTTATAAGCCGCATCAAATAAGCCTTCATGAGCGAGTTTGATTTTTAATTTCTCAAAGGCTTCAAACAGTGCCCCCAAGCCTGCTTTTTGTACAAACTCTACAGTGAGCTGGAAATCACCGCGCGCTTCATACAGCGTAACGCTGCAACGTGCTTCAATTTTATCCCCTTCGCGTGGCACAAAATCGACATAGCTATTGCGACCTTTAAACATCACGCATTTCACTTGCGCGGTGCTGTCTTTAAGCGAAAAATACCAGTGGCCGCTGGCAGCGCGGGTAAAGTTGGAAATCTCACCCGATACCCAAAATAGCGGAAACGTATGTTCTAGGACTTCGCGTGCTAAACGATTAAGCTCCGATACGGTCAATATTCGGCTAGATGTTAATTCCGGGTTTAAATTTGTTGGTAAATCTGCCAAAGTTTGCTCAATCCGTTAAAATCAATTTTTTAGGATTATATAATGATGAATATGACGATAAACAGAATTCTTATTGGCCGCACTGGCTATTTGATTGGTTTTTTAAAGTGCTTCGGTTTAGTGGGTTTGGCGTTGTGGATACAAACGCGCTATAACCTAGAGCCCTGCCCACTATGTATTTCACAGCGCATATTATTCATGAGCTTGGGCGTATTGTTTTTGTTGGCGGTATTTGTAAAACCACAAACGCTGCTTGCAAAAATATTAACAGGTTTGCAAGTAATCACTGCACTGGGTGGCGCAGGGGTAGCGATTCGTCATTGGTGGATTCAAGCGCACCGCGAAACAATGATTGCGGATTGTGGCGTCGGTTTTGATTATATGTTCGAAAATTTCCCACTTAAAAAAGCACTCACATTGATTTTTCGGGGCACAGGTGACTGCGCGGCGATTGACTGGACGTTTCTAGGGTTGACACTGCCGCAATTGGGCTTAATTGCTTTTGTAGGGTTTGGTGTATTTGCTATTTATCTAGCTAAGTTGAACTCAAAAGCAGGCTAAATTTAAAAAACAAGTTAATTTAAGAAATAACAATATGAACCATAAAACCCTAGATGACTTTGTAGGTAACACGCCGCTGGTTAAATTGCAGCGCATGAACCCAAATCCCAGCAATACCATCTTGCTTAAATTGGAAGGCAACAACCCCGCAGGCTCGGTAAAAGACAGGCCCGCCTATTCAATGATTAGCAGGGCAGAAGCGCGTGGCGATATTAAACCTGGCGACACGCTGATTGAGGCGACTTCTGGCAATACAGGCATTGCATTGGCGATGGTAGCGGCGATGCGCGGTTACAAGATGGTGCTGGTGATGCCAGAAAATCAATCGATAGAACGTCGCCAAAGCATGCGAGCGTATGGTGCAGAGCTGGTCTTAACGCCTAAAGATGGCAGCATGGAGTTAGCCAGAGACGTTGCGATGAAAATGCAAGCCGAAGGCGAAGGCATTGTGCTTGATCAATTCGGTAACCAGGATAACCCGTTAGCGCATTATGAGACGACAGGGCCCGAAATTTGGCGCGATACTGCTGGAAAAATCACGCACTTTGTCTCCAGCATGGGCACCACTGGCACCATCATGGGCGTTTCCAGATTCTTAAAAGAGAAAAATCCCAATATTAAGATTATCGGTGTGCAGCCAGAAGAGGGTGCGCAAATTCCAGGCATTCGTAAATGGCCAATTGAATATTTACCCAAAATCTATGATGGTAAGCGTGTAGATGAGCTGCGCTATGTGAGTCAAAAAAATGCTGAAAATATGACTAGGAAGTTAGCGACGGAAGAAGGCATTTTCGCTGGCATTTCCAGCGGTGGCGGGCTTTATACCGCACTAGAGCTGTCAAGAGAAGTAGCGAATGCGGTGATCGTATCGATTGTATGCGATAGGGGTGATCGGTATCTTTCCACTGGCGTATTCCCCGGTTAAAAACGCTGACTTTGTCGTAATGCCTGATTTTAAAACAGAAGGTTGCACGCAAAAAAATGAAGCCTTACTTAATAATACATAAGCTGCGGCCCCATTTTTTTCCGTGCGCCGCGTCTCACTTAAAACTCAGCGTTTTTATTGTTTTTTGTATCGCTCAATTTTTTTTATCACAAACCGCACACGCCATTTCCAGCTTACAAATTAGTGTGGGTGAGATTGTGGCGCCTGTTGGCGAGCTAAAAAACGCCAAGTTTCAGGTAGATTTAAAAGGCAGCGCGCCCACACTTAAACTCAATGCCGAGCTTAAGCCCAGCAATGATAAAACATTTACTGCTTTCAGTTTAAACTGCACCCCATTTTTAAGTGATCGCATTGGTGAGCTGGAATGCCTGAATGGTTTATTTTCCGCCAACAAAATCAACGTTCCACTGTCTGCGCGTTTCACTAGCTTCCCCAATGATTTTGCGGCCCATATCGATTTTAAACAGGCCAGTTTTAGTAATGAAACGGGCTTGCATGCAGGTGAAAATCTCACTGGCAAGGTGATTCTGGCAGCACAAAAACAAGCCGACACATGGCACTGGAGTGGCATTTTCAATTGGACCGAAGGTGAGCTGTATTGGGAGCCCTTTTATTTTGGTAAAGCGAACAATAATTTTGCCATTGGCGGTACCTTTAAAGCCCCCATGTTGCATATTACTGATGCCAGTTTGCAGATGAATGAGATTGGTACCATGTCTGCTAGTGCGCAAATTAACACGCAAACCACAGTGGTGGAAGATGTAAAAGTAGTGGCCAAAGATGTTGATTTTGCAGGTTTATATGCTTTAGTGTTAAAGCCAATGGTCGAAAAATCTGCATTTGGCAATTTAAAAGTAAGCGGCAAGGCGGATTGGCAATTTGATGCTAAAAATTTACAGCCAAGCAGTTTTGAACTGAATTTAAAAGACGCCAATATCAATGACCTTAACGGAAAGTTTGCCCTCAGTGATATTAACGCGCATATCCCCTGGAATTACGACACGCCTCAAACTGTCACGTTAGCCTATTCAAGCGGTCATATGCTGAATATTCCGCTGGGTAACACGCGTCTACAGGCAGAGCTTAATCGTTACTCTGTGACTGCGCCAAGCTTGGTATTGCCAATGTTAGATGGTGCACTTAAGTTAGAGGATGTTTCTGCTGCCTACCTTAGCCAACAGTGGGTTTGGCATTTAAAAATGCAGCTAGAACCAATTAGCATGAACACGTTTAGTAAAGCCCTAGGCTGGCCAGAAATGCAGGGAAAGATAGATGGCCAAGTGCCGCTGATCACCTATGCAGGCAAGCAGTTAAGTATGGATGGAAAGATGCAATTTAATATGTTTAATGGCAACGTCACCATGGATGGACTGCGCATTGACGACCCGCTAGGCATAACACCAAAACTTTACGCTAACCTACAAATGCGCAATATCGATTTGGGCGATTTGACACGCACCTACAATTTTGGCGCGATTGAAGGCAAACTAGAGGGTGATATTAAAGATTTACAGTTGGAAAACTGGAAACCTGTGCGCATGGATGCAAAGATTCAAACAGCGGATGGTAAGCACCTTAAAAAAATATCGCAACGTGCGGTGGAAAACATTGCCGCTCTCGGCGGCGCGGGTACCGCAGCGGCTTTGCAGCGCACTTTTTTACGTTTTTTTAAAGAATTTAATTACGAAAAAATTGGCCTAAGCTGTCAATTGCGACAAGATGTGTGCAAAATGGGTGGTGTAGAGTCAACCGCAACTGGGTACATCATCGTTAAAGGTAGAGGGGTTCCTTCTGTGAATGTGAATGGCTTTACCGAATACGTCAGCCTCTCGGACTTAATTACACGCATGAAGCGCATTACTGATAGCAATAGTAAAATGATAGTGAAGTAAACAGAAAAGGATGCAAAATGAATAAGACTAAAATAAATAGGACTAAGATGAATAAAACCATAGCCTTAGTGATTTTGTTGATGGGGTTATCCGCCTGCGTGACGATTAACATTTACTTTCCTGCAGCTGCGGCACAAAAAGCCGCTGACGAAATTATTGAAGATGTGTGGCAGCTTCAAGATGGTGAGACTAGCCCCGAAAAAACTCCAGAGGCTACTCCACAAGCTAAGCCAGAAACCAAGCCTAGTGATGCACCTGCGAAATAAAAGGAATTGAAAATGAAAAAATTACTTTTAGGTTTTTTTGTGGCGGCTAGTATGTTTGTGGTAGTTGGGTCAAACTTTGTACAAGCTGCAGCGCCAGATTTAGAAATAAATACACCTGCTATTTCGGCGATTAAAAACAGCATGCAAGCGCGCCACACACAACTGTTGCCACACTATAACAGTGGTGCGGTAGGGTTGACTGCAGATGGTTTTATTGCAGTAAAAGACGCTAGTGCAGTGCCGTTAAAAGACCGCGGCGGTATTAATAGCTTAGTTTCTGCTGAAAACGCCGACCGCGCCAAGCTGTATAAAGAAATTGCTGCAAGTAACGGCCACCCAGAGTGGGAGGGGGATGTAAAGCATACCTTTGCGGGCCGCTGGATAGATAAGGCGCAAGGTGGGTGGTATTACCAAAGTGCTGGTGCTTGGGTGAAGAAATAAGCAAAATTTATTGTATGAGCGCACTGCGGTGTTGCGCGGTGCTCGCAATCCTCATGTACTCAAATGTACATTCCGGTTTCTACGCTCCGTGCGCCTTGCATTGCATCTCATAGAAGTAAATTTTTCAGTTCGTCATCCCCGCGCAGGCGGGAATCCATTTTGTGTCGTTACCATTTTATTGTAAGCTGTTTGAATGACACCTACCCTAGTATTTGACATCGAAACCATTCCCGACACCACTGGCCTGCGCGCCTTGCTGGATGAGCCTGCTGACGCACTTGCTAATGTATCGGATGAAGATGTTGCCAACATTGCATTGCATCAGCGTCGCCAGCACAATGGCAGCGATTTTTTGCCATTGCATCAACATAAAGTATGTGCGATTTCTTGCGCACTGCGCGAAGGCAGTAACTTCAAAGTATGGACATTGGGCGAAGCAAATTCAACCGAAGCTGAAATTATCCAGCGTTTTTTTGATGGCATAGAGAAATACACGCCACAAATCATCAGTTGGAATGGGAGTGGCTTTGATTTACCCGTTTTGCATTACCGCGCCATGGTCAATGGGGTGCAAGCACCTAGGTATTGGGATTTAGGTGAGGATGATAAAGATTTTAAGTGGAACAATTATATTAGCCGCTACCATACGCGGCATCTGGATTTAATGGATTTGTTGGCGCTGTACAATGCGCGTGCTAACGCGCCTTTGGATGATCTGGCTAAACTATGCGGCTTTCCGGGCAAGCTGGGCATGGATGGCAGCAAAGTGTGGGATGCATTCAAAGCAGGAAAAATCGAGGAAATCCGCAA
>JAKFEP010000040.1:0-2863 GCA_036675645.1 Methylotenera sp.
TGCGGGTCTGCTTGCGCTTGCTGTCGTACTCAGCGTCGGCGAAGGTCATTTGCTTCATCGGAAAACTCGGCGGGTGGAATCCGGGTATTTTGCCAAAATCAGGAAGTCTTCTTCAGAGTTTCCTTAATCGCACGTTGCTGTCATTTTGTCCGCGTAGAAACGGCTGATTACTTAATGTGCTTTAAGCATCCAGCTTTTGAGGTCGAACAAGAATGGCGTCTCTGTCATATCACATCGCCTCACGAGGAAGATCATGTGCTATTTCGTGATGGTCCCTACGGTTTGACACCCTATGTTTCATTAGATCCAACCCCGATGGCCGGCGTGTACACAAACAAACTGCCTCTAATCCGAATTACTCATGGACCAACGGCTGATCCAGTAAATGTTCGTTTCGCACTTCAGAAGCTCTTGCGAGCAAAAAAATATGCTTTTACTGAAATTGCAGGATCAACACTTCCTGTGCGCGCAGGGCTCTAACAACTGGATCAAACCGTTCGCTTCGCTCACTGGGACGGGCTAAAGCCCGCCCCTTAACCAAACGTTATGAGAACCCTAGGAAGAACAATGAACAAAACAGGGATCGTTAAAAATCCACTCTCAGTAATTGCAATATTCGCGGGAATCGCTGAAATAAGTGGAACGGGGGTTTTGCCTTTTATCTCACCAGAAAACCAATGGCTATATATCTGGTTCTTAATGACCTTTCCATTTACCCTGGTTGTTCTTTTCTTTGCCACCCTAAACTGGAACCACAAAGCTCTTTATGCTCCGTCCGACTACAGCAGTGATGAATCTTTCCTCGAAGGAATACGCGCATCAAGAGCTGCCCGCCCTGAGGTATCAGGCTTGGAGCTAACTATTGAGCACGACATTGAAGCGGCGCTTAGCTCAGCTCTCCCTGAAAACGAGAAAGACCCTAAGGAAAGAGCACGAGTTGCAGACGCAATTAAAGCCTCAATAAAGAAAAGTTCATTTATCACCATTGATGCTCGACCGTTAACTGGCAACAACCAACATATATTCGAACTACCATTCGTAGCCTTTCCATCTCTAAATAATTTGACAGACGAGGTTTATTTCCTCCTTGACAAGCACATCAAACCATTTGAATACGGCCATTCTTGGGTACTGAGAAAATCCGAAGACGATCAAGTGATCAAAAACGCAAGAATGATCACAGGGACTGAAAAAGGTGTTCCTTGCCCTGACACAAGAAGTCTGAAAGAGGTCGGTATTGAGCCTGGCATGTCCCTGAAGGTCACTCGCCCCTAATCTCATAACAACTGGTTCAAGCATCTCGCTTCGCGCACTCGGGACCGGCTAAAGCCGGCCACTTAACCAAACGTTAGGTGCCATCTAGTCAGATCGCAGCTAAAATACATTTAGCACCGCCAGCGTAGAGGTATATCACATGGATCTTGTTCACATTACGACGGCAGAGGAGCTACTAAAAGTTGAGCATCCTCACTTTGGCAAGATTCAGAAACTTGGATTCCTCAAGAGAACAGTCGGATTGTTTACGGGCACCAGTAGGAAAGCCGATGCCATTGATGATTACAGCTCAGGTAAGCGCCAGTCTGTCGCGTTGTACATCGAAGCAAATAATTTCATAGCAACTATTAGCAATTCATTTGTCCTTGTAACACTTAAGGAAGGTGCGAGCAGGTTCCCGGTCATTCAAAAAAAATGGGAATTTATCGACCAGAAAAAGGGAGAAGGACTCACAGAGTTTTTTGGCACAGTTAATACGTACATTGACTCCGATGGCTTGAGGTGGGAGCACAGATTTAAAAGAACAGCCGACGAGGATGAGCTGGCAGGATTTGATAGTAATGGGAAGGAGGTTTTAGTCATAACACTTGAGAACCTCCGATGAACCTTTACCCTCAAGCAACCGCAATAAATATGGCACCTAACTAGCGGTTCAAATCGTTCGCTTCGCTCACTGGGACGGGCTAAAGCCCGCCCCTTAACCAAACGTTATGTCATGGTGAACACATGGCTTCTCTAGAAGGCCTTTTAAATACCGACTTTAGCTACCCAGGAATCGAGATCAAGATCGAGCTTCTTGTAATGCAAGAGTATCTGAAGCAGATAGAGGTCGGAATCAACGCCGTGTGCAACTCCTACCTAGAGAACGAAATAATAAAATACGCATAATCCGAATATTACGAATACCAACATATTTACTCCATTGCCGAAGAAGAAATTCCACGAGTAATCAAGCTTCCGCTCGTGGTTTCAATCTATACAATCTTTGAGAACTCAATTACTCAACTACTTTCATACGCCCAGGGAAAGGAGCAGAAAGGGCTTTCAATCAAAGATATCAACGACTGCTCTCTGACTGCAAAATTCAATAAATATATGAAGCATGTTCTGGAGTTTGACTTCCAAATCCCCGAGCACTCAATAAAGGACATCAGCACCCTAAGCAAAGTTAGAAACTGTATCGCTCACGCAAACGGCAACCTTCCTGCAATGAGCAAGGAAAAAATTGATGAATTAAAAACACTTGAGCGCTCGGGCGTCGGCATTGAGCTAACCTCAATGCACATTGACGTGTCATATGACTTTCTGAACAAGTGCATGGCTGCAGTAGAAAAAATAGTTAGAGAGCTAATGGATTATCTGGAAGCAAGGTATGGCTTTAATTAAGCACATAACAATTGGTTCAAACCGTTCGCTTCGCTCACTGGGACAGGCTAAAGCCCGCCCCTTAACCAAACGTTAGGTGCTTGGAGAATCCTTTGAACAGTAGTCAGATTTTTTGGTGGCGCTTACTCGTTGCAGCCACGGCGGGCCTTATGCTGTTCGGGCTAATTCTTGTCATCATGCCAAGCTTCACGCTGCAAAGTTT
>JAKFEP010000166.1:0-2857 GCA_036675645.1 Methylotenera sp.
TAACCTGAGGGTAATGGTGATGACGATGCTGGGGATGAATGCGCACAATCCGAAAATGGCGATAGGCATTGCAAACGGACGCAAATGACCGCTGATGGCAAGAGTGGAGAAAATACTGGAGGCACTTTTGATATTCCCCATGCCACCAATGCCCAATGTCAACAGCGCGGTTAGCAGTAAGGAGCTTCCGAGAATAAAGAAAAATAGGCGTATCGACTTCAGGCGCTCATTGCGCACGATCTGTCGTATTTGCTCGTCGATCGGTTTCATGGTTGTAATTCCATTGTGTAAAATTGTCTGCAGCTGCGCTGCCTTATTAAATAATGTCGGATTGATTGTGGTTGTTAGGACCGGGTTTAGGGTATTTTGTTAGGTCTTGCCTTTTCCTCTGGCCGGAGAAAAAGGCAATGTCTGATCTATCGCTGGCGGCCATCCGCTCTAGATCATCGGCAGTTCTGTACAGCCTCAATCCCTTGATCAATGAGCTTTGCATGTTTGCTGATATTTTGAGCCTTGGTCAGAATTTGAAGATTGTATTCAACGTGTAATCCGCATACTTTTCGGCCTTGGATTGGAATTATATGATCCACTTCGTGGGGTATCCCGGTTTCAACAGTTAAACGCTTGGCTTCAGTATAGAACTTTGCAATAGCTGCACCGTCGGCCCATGCAGGTGTTGCCAAAGCCATAGCCTCTTTCCGACGTTCTTGAAAAAATCTCAGAACATCTTTTCGTCGTTTTACGCGCAAGATGGCCGACATATCTCCGGCTGCTGCTTTCGCAATGTCATCCAATTCAAACTGTCGCATGCTATCAAATCTCCTTTCTTCCTATCGTTGGGGTCAGGTCTTGCCTTTTGCTCCAATCGAAGCAAAAGGCAAGATTTAAGCCCATCGTGACTATCGTGACCCCAATCGCGTCGACCCCACAACTTCGCCTCCTTCATGGCGACAACGAAGAAAAAGCATTGTTCGCGGCGTCCTGCTCCGCCATTGCCAGAGCCGGTGGCGGAGTTGCATTGAGGGAGAATGCAATTGCAGAAATGGGCAATTTTGGTGTGAAATCTATGACAAAACTCATCTGCGTTAGTGTGTGAATTGCCGTGCAGTCTAATGCTTGATTTGGCTGACCAGTTTCCTTTTGCTATCATATTTTGACTGCCTGTTTTGGCATCTAGGTGTTGTGTTAATGAACTTTTGTTGCCTGCCGTCAGTCCAGATATTTGTGTATCAATGCTTGGAATGAATTGTTCTCATGATTTCGCTATCGTTATCAAAACTGCCACCACGACTTTGGTTCTACCCTCTTGCAGAGATAGTGCATTATTATTCGAGTCGAATCATTCCCCCAAGACACTTCGGTCGTTTCGCCGGTTGCCCTGTTAATCGTGTAAAGGGTGTCTCCGAGCTTGTAGTTGAATTTGATGATTTCGGTTGTTAATTGAAGGTTGCCAGGCGAGCCGTTGATGGTATTTTTGTCGGTGTCGATCTCAAATGAAAGAGAAAAATTTTGCGCCCCGACGAATGAACACTCTAGGCGGATGATCTCTGCCTTTACGTTCGTCACGACAAGCAAGCTGGCGATCAGCCCCAGTGCGGTTGTTTGTGAAAAGTGAAGTTTCCTCATTGTGCCCATCCTCTTGGCTATCTGTAACTTCTACTGATTCAATTTTAGCGAAAATTAGGAGTCGCTACGACTCCTCTATGAATCTCATGTGAATTCTCCGATGATGGCAGATTTCCGATTAGTCATTGATTGGTGATGATACGTGGCGGAAATATAGTGTCCACCTCAATAGAAATCGTTAATAGCATCGAAAATGATCGTCGATCCATCGCTTCTGCCTGTGATCGTACCCCGTGGCCTTCCGCAACTACATTTCATATTTCCGACGAGCGTCATTTGAAGTGGATCTGGCGATGCCAACGTTACGGTGACTATTCCATTGTGACAAAAAATAATCGGGGAATGACCGCTGTCCTGATCTTTGCGGATAGCATCCTCGGCGACCTTTCTTGTTGCGTCCGGAATGTTTGATGTCCAGGAAAATTCGTACTTCATAATGTGTCCCAGAAATATCGAGTGAAGCCGGGCATGAGGTTTGGAATTTAAATTAATTGGCGCCGTTACATGCCTCGCGTGAGTGACGGGCTAGGAGTTTTTGTTGAACTTATCGAATGCCTCGCCAAACTCGCGATGGTCGTAGTAGTTGGGGTCAAACTTCAGAACTACCTTTTCAAGCGTTTTGGCTTTTAGGATATAGAAAGCACTCACGAGGGTTGCCGCAATCACTGTAATTGTTAGCCATACGACTATTGTCGCTAAGGTTTGCAATGGGACCTGCGCCGCGAGGCCAACAAGCCAATCTTGAAAGAAAAGACCTAGGCTTGCCAAAACCCCAACGAGAATCTGAAACCCGTAGTGCTTTAACGCTGATTCGACCTTTTTCAGTGGTGGGATGCGCATACTTGACTTTCAATGTATTGTCGACATACGGCAATGCCGCATCACATGATTTTGATTCGCATGGTGCGGTCTCTCCTAGGGTGAAAGGCTACCTTTCTTGTCACGTCTGCAGCCCGATGCTGCATGTGTAACGTGCATCAACAAGGGCGAGAAATCGACTAGTCGGTCGCTCGAAATGTACCCCTCCTTTTGGATCATGTGTGCAAATGCATTCGCGATTAGCCCGATGGCCCGGCGTCCGAGAATGTCAACGCCAAAGCAGGCCGCTAACCTCAGCGCCCCACCGCATCAAACCCTGCCGCCATGGCCTCGCGGTGTTCCAGCTCACCGCGGCCGGGGCCAGCGGGTCGTTGCGGCCCAGCCAATGCGACTGGCTTGCGTCGTCATCCAG
>JAKFEP010000065.1:0-18176 GCA_036675645.1 Methylotenera sp.
ATTGACGCACACTACTACAGAATTGGCGGTGGCTTAGGTTTTGATAACTTCAATTTCCGTGTAGATCAGGAATTATTATCAAGTAACGATAATGAATATGCATTCCAAACGCCATTTGGCACTAACCATTTGTTTCAAGGTTGGGTAGATAAATTCTTGGCAACACCAAGATCTGGCATTAAAGACACGTTTGTCACCGCGACTTACAAATGGAATGACTTCTTGTTTTTTGCTGATTATCATCTGATTAATTCAGATGAAGACTTCAACACCGTAGGTGGTGGTGCGACGGCCAATGGCGACAAATATGGCAAAGAGTGGAACGTTGCAGCCACTTGGAATATCAACAAAAACTGGATGACTAAAGTAGAGTATGGCAAATTTACAGAAGATGACCATTATGCTGCAACACCTAACGTTGCCAACACTATTCCTGGTAACCGTGGTCGTATTACTGACACTGAAAAATTTTGGTTAACGGCGATGTATACGTTCTAATGCAATTGAAAGTAGTTAACTAAGTAGAAATATTCTGTGTCATCAAATTAACTTTGGTGACACAGAACAATATTACAGAACAAATATTTTAAAGATGCGCTAGCGACTTGGTAAAACGGCTTACCAATACAACGCGTTAGTGAACCATCTGCTCAAGTTTAAAAACTCCCCACCAACGACGGTGACTTCTAAAAAGAATTATATAAGGAGCAGTCATGTCCAGCAAAAGTACGCCAAAAAAGCCCAATAGGCCAGGCACGCTTAACAAATATCGCGGCATTATATTTGCCGTTAGCCTGTTCTTGATATTTAACTTAGCCGTACTCGGCCTCAATTTTTACACCTCATCCACACTGGACAATGACGCGGTATCGATCAACCTGTCTGGTCGGCAAAGGATGCTGTCACAACGTACCGCCAAAGTATTACTGACGATTCAGGTGGATGCAGCCCAAGGTAGATTTAATGAAAACAATGCGGCCGAACTCAAAAAAGTAAGCTCCCTGTTTGACACGACGCTTAACGGATTTAAATTGGGCGGAACAGTAGTGGGTGGTGACGAGAAGCCAGTTTATCTTAAAAAAGTAAATGATGCTGTTGCCATACGTTCTTTAGATGAAGCCCTGCTTATTTGGCAGCCCTTCAAGAAGCTATTAGAACCCGTCATTAGTAGCCGAGTTGTTGACGAGCTCAGTTTAGACGTTGCTACGGATTATGCGCGTGAGAACAACCTTAAGTTACTGAAACTGATGAACGACCTCACGACACAGTTGGAAAAGAATACCAAAGCCAAGGCAAGTGACCTGCAACTGATCCAAACCATTGCGCTTGTTTTGTCATTGTTGCTGTTTGCTAACATCGTATTTAATGCGTTGCGAAAACTACGCTCTGCAGATGGCGAGATTGAAAAAGCACAGCGCGAAACTACTGAGATTTTGAATACGGTGAAAGAAGGTTTGATTTTGCTGGACCCGCAACTTTCGGTAGGTAGCCAGTTCTCCAGCTCTGTCAGCAAAATTTTACAGCACGAAATCAGCGCCAATATGCCATTCATGCCAGTGCTGGAACAACTGGTTTCAGCTGAGATCTACACATCTGCTAAAGATTATATTGAGCTGTTATTTGGCAATAAAGTTAAAGAAAGTTTGATGCTAAGCTTAAATCCGCTGACCGAAGTCAAAGTTCAAACCAAAGATGACACGACGCCACGCTACTTAAGTTTCCAATTCAACCGTGTCATTGAAGAAAAACGCGTTTTGCACTTGCTAATCACTGTGCAAGACGTGACGGAACAAGTGACTCAAGCGGAAGAATTATCCAAACTCAAAGGTCAAGCCAACATCAACTTGGATCTGCTCAAAAAGCTGCTGCTAGCTGATTCGTTCCAATTACGCCAATTCCTGAATAATGCACACACAGGGTTGGATGCCTTGAATGTGATATTGGCACATGCAGATAAACGTACTGCGAATCAAGGTGACCTTGCCAATCAATGTTTCCGTATTATTCACGCCATGAAGGGCGAGGCCGCTGCTATAGGTTTGGAAGCCGTGGAAACGCTTGCACACCAATTTGAAGAAAACTTGGTATCACTGCGTAAGAAAAGTAGTTGGGATGCACAAGAGATTTTAAGTCTGCCAGTCATGTTAAGTGCCATGCTTGATCAAATCAGACAGCTTGAGACCATTGTTAACGTGATTCATGAACATCGCCAAGCTAATAGTAGTGCCCACAAGCCACCTACCATTTCCACTAGCGTGAGTAATAACTTCAGGCGCTTAGCCGAGCAAGTGAGTCAAAACCAAAACAAGAGTGTTGAGCTCAAACTCAATCTGGATCTGCTAGACCAGATGGAGGCTAAGATTGCGCATCAGTTACAGCAGATTGGCATTCAGTTAATACGCAATGGTATTTGCCACGGAATTGAAACACCAAGCATCAGGCTTGCCAAAGGCAAACCATCACATGGAGAAATCCTCATCAACACGCAGATGAATGCAGAAGGCGTGATTGATTTTATCGTGCGTGATGATGGACAAGGCATCGTTCCTAGCCGCATTCGGGCTGCAATGATAGCTTCTGGTCGTTACTCGAGTGAAGCCGTGAGTCAGTTATCTGATAAAGAAATCGTAGGCAAACTTTTCGAACCCGGTTTTTCTACTGCGGATAGCACAGACAAAGACGCTGGACGTGGTGTAGGAATGGACCTAGTGCAATCACTGGTCAACGAAATTGGTGGCGAACTAAAAATTGACACCAAACCAGACGTGTTTACACAGTTTTCATTCCGCATCTCAAAACGTGCCAAACCTTCTATTAACCTAAATGCTAGTGAGGCCGTTGTATGAAGCTTATGATTGTTGATGACTCTAATATTATCCGGAGTCGTATTTCTAGAATTATGGCAGACCCTAGGTTGCCAGCCATCGAGATTGTTGGTTTCGCAAGCAATGGGGCTGAGGCACTTGCATTATTTAAAGCCACACACCCTGAAGTCGTTACCATGGATTTGACCATGCCAGAAATGGATGGCGTGGAATGCACCTCTCTGCTAGTCGAATCTGATCCCGATGTAAGTATCCTTATCGTATCAGCACTCAGCGACAAAGCCACAGCCATTGAAGCATTGAAAAAGGGCGCCAACGGTTTCTTATATAAACCATTTACTGACGATGAACTCGTCAATGCTTTGTTGGAGTTAATAAAAGAATGAGTGATTTAAGCGAAAAAGATATTGAAATTTTCATTGAAGCGATTGGAGATTATTTCAAACAAATCACACAAGAAAGTGCATCTGTCGGCGTTGCCTATCTCGCCAAGAACGCATTTCCAATGAATGACTATACCGGGATAATTAAAGTAAGCGCCGATTACGAAGGTGCGCTCTACTTTTCCGCCCCTAGCGCCATGTTGCGACATCTGCTTACTGTCATGAAAGAGACTAATCAATCCGATGAAAACCTGCTTGATGCCGTCGGCGAAATTGCCAATACGATCTCTGGCAATGCACGTAAGTATTACGGAGAAAACATGGTCATTTCTACGCCAGAGAAGATTGCACATTTACCAGATAACCTTAATGAGCTGGTACGCCCTTATGCTTACGTCATTATCATTAAATGGAAGCACTACAGCGCCTCTTTAATTGTGGATATTTCAAGAATACGATGACAGGATATTTGCCAAACACTTGGGATTACGACGTTTAACCTGTAAAAAAACCATAAATGGCACTACTTTAGTGCGTCAAATCACAAAGGGTTCAATATGGTGCATAGATATTTTACTTAAAAATATAAGCCACTGAATACATATAAATTTTTAGGAGGCACACTTATTGCTTAACAGGGTGTATGTTTAATCAATGTAAGTGTTAATACCATGCAAAAAATGAAATTAGTAGTCGTCGGTAACGGTATGGCAGGTATGCGTGTAGTGGAAGAATTACTGAAAATCGCACCGGATATCTATGATATTACCGTATTTGGTGATGAGCCCTACCCAAATTACAATCGTATTATGCTCTCCCCCGTATTGGCGAATGAGCAAACCATTAACGATATTATCTTGAATACCCGTGAGTGGTACGCCGAGAACAATATCACGCTTTATACCAGTGCGCGCATTAACAAAATAGATCGCAAAAATCGCGTGGTTTACGCTGAAGATGGTACCAGCGCAGAATATGACAGACTACTGCTAGCCACCGGCTCTAAACCATTTATGTTGCCGATTGTGGGTGCAAATTTAGAGGGGGTGATTGGTTATCGTGACATTAAAGATACCAATGACATGATAGATGCTGCCAAAAAACACAAGCATGCTGTGGTGATTGGCGGGGGTCTGCTTGGGTTAGAAGCTGCCAATGGCTTAAAAATTCAAGGCATGGATGTGACGGTGATTCACCGCAACGAGTGGTTACTCGAGCGGCAACTTGATAAAACCGCAGGCAAAATGCTACAAAAAAACCTGGAAGCCAAAGGCCTGAGTTTTCAATTAAATCAGAATACCAAACATCTGACGGGCAAAGATGGCCGTGTGGATACGATCCACTTCACCGATGGCAGCAGCTTACCTGCTGACTTGGTGGTGATGGCAGTTGGCATCCGCCCAAATTTTAGCTTAGCCGAATCTGCTGGCATCTACTGCAACAAAGGTATTGTGGTGAATGACACCATGCAAACCTATGACCCGCGCGTATATGCAGTAGGTGAATGTGTAGCACACCGCGGCATTTCATATGGCTTGGTTGCACCGTTGTTTGAAATGGCCAAAGTATGTGCCACCCATTTGGCTAACTTTGGTATTGGCCAATATAAAGGTTCAGTCACTTCTACCAAACTAAAAGTGACTGGTATTGATTTATTCAGTGCGGGCGACTTTGGCAGTGCTGATGATGGTCGCGAAGAAATAGTTTTGCACGATGCAGTTGGCGGGGTTTACAAAAAACTCGTCATCAAAGATGACAAAATCATCGGTAGCGTGCTTTATGGTGATACCGCCGATGGCGCTTGGTATTTTAAAATGTTGCGCGATGGCAAGCCCATCCACGAAATTCGCGATCATTTAATGTTTGGCCAAGATTCACTTGGCAACACGGGCCATCAAGGTCAGGACAAAGCCGCAGCCATGACCAATGAAATGGAAGTTTGTGGCTGTAACGGTGTGTGCAAAGGCACCATCGTTAAGGCCATTCAGGATCAAGGCTTATTTACCATTGATGATGTTAAAAAACAGACCAAAGCTGGCTCTAGCTGTGGTAGCTGCGTAGGCTTAGTCGAACAGATTTTAGCTTCAACATTAGGTGGCGGCTATGCACCACCCTCTACCAGCAAAGTAGTGTGTGGTTGCACCGATAAAAATCATGAAGAAGTGCGGGCAGAAATTCGCACGCATAAATATTTAAATATTCCCGATGCAATGAAGGGCATGGGCTGGCGCACGCCTAATGGCTGTGCTACTTGTAGACCCGCATTGAATTATTACTTACTTTCTACCTGGCCACATGAGGCAGTGGACGATCCACAATCACGCTTCATTAATGAACGTGTTCACGCCAACATTCAAAAAGATGGCACTTACTCAGTCATTCCACGCATGTATGGTGGCGTGACCAGCCCTGACCAGCTGCGCAAAATTGCTGATGTTGCAGATAAATACTCAGTACCGATGGTAAAAGTCACCGGCGGGCAAAGAATTGACTTGTTGGGCGTAAAAAAAGAAGACTTGGTCGGCATGTGGAAGGACCTTGACATGCCGTCCGGCTACGCTTACGCAAAAGGTATTCGCACAGTGAAAACCTGCGTCGGCTCAGAGTTCTGCCGCTTCGGCACCCAAAATTCTACGCAAATGGGCATCGACATTGAAAAAGCCTTTGATCACATGTGGGCGCCACACAAAGTAAAATTTGCAGTTTCTGGTTGTCCTAGAAACTGCGCCGAATCTGGCATTAAAGATGTGGGTATTATTGGTGTGGATTCTGGCTGGGAGATTTACGTAGGCGGCAACGGCGGTATTAAAACCGAAGTGGCGCAGTTTTTATGTAAGGTAAAAACCTCAGATGAAGTGTTGGAATACTCTGGTGCGTTCATTCAAATCTACCGCGAAGAAGCGCGGTATCTAGATAGAACTGTGCATTGGATTGAACGCGTCGGTTTGGAGTATGTAAAACAACGTGTATTAGAGGATGCTGAAGGCCGCAAGGCCGCATATGAACGTTTACTCTATGCATTACAGGGTGCAGTAAACCCTTGGGCAGAGCGTGTTGAGAAGCGCGAACAACACAAAGAGTTTGAAACGATTACCGTCTAAACAAAACCTCTAGTTACCACATTAAGTTAACACCGCTTCAATTTAGGAAATTTTATGAAATCTAGTTTTTGGAAATCTGGCCATACGCCAACCTTGCTTTCGGCATTTTTGTATTTTGATTTAAGTTTCATGGTGTGGGTGATGTTAGGCCCATTGGCTGTACAAATTGCTACTGACCTGCAATTATCACCCTCAGAAAAAGGATTAATGGTAGCAACGCCAGTTTTGGCGGGCGCATTACTACGCATCGTCATGGGCGTCTTGGTTGACCATATCAAACCTAAGATGGCTGGCTTGATCGGTCAAGTGATTGTGATTTTGAGCTTGTTACTGGCTTGGCTGCATGGCATCCAAACCTTTCAGCACGCATTATTGCTAGGTATTGGCTTGGGTTTTGCCGGTGCTGCATTTGCGGTGGCTTTACCACTTGCCTCACGCTGGTATCCACCAGAGCACCAAGGCACTGCCTTAGGCATTGCTGGTGCTGGTAACTCAGGCACTGTATTTGCTGCTTTATTTGCACCGGGCTTAGCGGTAGCTTATGGCTGGAACAATGTATTTGGCTTAGCGCTCATCCCACTTAGTATTGCTTTAGCGGTCTATATGATTTATGCAAAAGATAGTCCAGACACCCCGCCGGCCAAGTCTTTAAGCCAATACTTAGCGATTTTGAAAGATAAAGACGCTTGGTGGTTTATGTTTTTTTACAGCGTGACCTTTGGCGGCTTTGTGGGCTTAGCTTCAAGTTTGACTATTTACTTTAATGATTTGTATAGCTTAGGTCCTGTCGTGGCCGGCTATTGCACCGCAGCCTGCGTATTTGCAGGTTCGCTCACCCGCCCATTTGGCGGGCTGATTGCAGACCGCATTGGTGGTATTCGCACGCTACTCACTATGTATGCAATCGCTGCAATATTGTTATTAGTCATGAGCTTTGGCCAGCCGACCTATTGGTCAGCACTCGCTATTGTCATGCCTGTTATGGCTGTGCTTGGCATGGGTAATGGCGCCGTGTTTCAGCTGGTGCCACAACGCTTCCGCAAAGAAATCGGCGTGATGACGGGCTTGGTCGGCATGGCGGGTGGCGTGGGTGGTTTCTACCTGGCTGCAAGCTTGGGCTACATTAAACAAGCAACCGGTAGCTACCAGATAGGCTTGATGATTTTTGCTGGACTTGCCGTGTTAGCCATTATTGGTCTAAGTGGCGTCAAAACACGCTGGAGAACAACTTGGGGTAGTGCGACAGCAACATCTGCAAAAGTGTAAACTAGCACAATGTCGCTTAAGTTTGTATGTCTTTAGCATTTGAAATTGGCCAGTCCAGCCGAACTGGTCCGCGCGCGCGCAACGAGGATTATGTCGGTGTTGTAACGCCTAGCAATGAGCATCTCAGTATTAAAGGTGCTCTCATTGCGGTGGCCGATGGCGTAAGCGGCAATGCGGGCGGCGGTGAAGCCTCTGAGATGACCGTACGCACCATCAGTGCCGATTATTATGCGACTCCTGACACTTGGGAACCCCCGACTGCACTTGAAAAAGTGATTACTGCTGCGAATCGCTGGCTTATTTCTCAAGCCGGTGCCAATCGCGATTTAGCGGGTATGGCAACAACGCTATCGCTGATTGTTTTACGTGGTCAACGCTATTATTTAGCACATGTGGGCGATACGCGCATTTATTTGTTGCGTGATGGAACGCTCAAACAACTGACCACTGACCATGTTTGGGATAGGCCAGATATGCGCCATGTACTTAAACGTGCCGTAGGGTTGGATGCGCACTTAGCCATTGATTTTGCCGAAGGTGCACTGCAAGTAGGCGATATATTTACCTTGCTTAGCGATGGTGTGTGGGAAACTTTAGGTGATAAAGCGATTCATGAAAACCTGTTAAAGTTTAACAGCACCCAAATGGTGGCGGAGCATTTAACTAAAACCGCGTTGGATAAACTAAGTGCTGACAACTCCACCGCAGTCGTCATTAAAATTACCGCTCTTGGCGCAGACACGCTATCTGAGCGTATTGCGGGCGGAAAACACCTTACCTTGCCACCCAAACTAAATGTGGGTGAATTGATTGATGATTTTGAAGTGGTTGAATTGCTGCATGAATCGCGTGCAAGCTTGTTGTATAAAGTGCGTAAAACGGACACTAAACAGCTTTTTGTACTTAAAACATTACAACCCTTGCTGGCCACTGATGCAGAAAGTATTAACGGCCTGCTTAACGAGGAATGGCTAGGCAAGCGCGTGGTTTCACAATTTATACCGCAGGTACTGCCGCTATCCATTGAGAAACGCAGCAAGCTATATTTTGTGATGAGTTGGTTTGAAGGTGCAACTCTGCAGCAACGCCTGGACAGTGGTCATTATTTTACCGCTGCTGGCACAGCAAAGATTGCCATTGATATGCTGCGTGGCATAGGCGCGCTACATCGACTGAGTATAATTCACCGCGATATCAAGCCTGCCAATATTCATCAGGCCAGTGATCAACGTTTACGTATTTTAGATTTAGGCGTGGCGCTGAGTGCCAGCAATGAAGCACTGGCGGTGACTCAAAATCCAGGTACACCCAGTTTTATGGCGCCGGAACTGTTCGAAGGCGATAGCGCCAACGCGCAGACCGATATTTATGCAGCTGGCGTGACGCTGTACCACTTGCTGACACGCAAATATCCATATGGCGAGATTGAGCCGTTTCAACATCCAAAATTTGGAGAGCCTACGCCGCTGACACGTTATCGCCCAGACATCCCGTACTGGCTAGAAAATATCGTGTTGAAAGCGGTTGCACGTGAGCCAAAAACAAGATTTGAAACAGCTGAAGAGATGCTGCATGCACTGGAAGTTGGCGAGCTCAAACCTATATTGGCACCAGCGCGCACGCCACTAATTGCGCGCGCAAGATTGGTCAAATGGCAATGGATCGCCATTTTTTCCTTTGTTTTAAATATATTATTAATTTATTTGCTGCTGGTTTCATAGTGTAGTTTCATAAGTTAGTTTCTTAAGTTAGTTTCACGAGGTTGAATATATGAGTAATTGGGTTAAAGTTGCACCGTTTGATGAAATTCCTAAATTAGGTGCCCGCGTGGTGCGCACCAAAGATAGCGACCAAAAGGAATTTGATATTGGTGTATTTCGTACAGAAGATGATCGCATTTTTGCGATAAACAATAGCTGCCCACACAAAGCTGGACCTTTGTCACAAGGTATTGTGTACGGCGATAAAGTGGCTTGCCCGCTACATTCCTGGAAAATAAGTCTGGTAGATGGCAAAGCGGAAGAACCTGATGTAGGTGAGACCGCCTGCTTTAACACCAAAATTGAAGATGGCTTTGTTTATTTGGAATTAAAAGTTTAAGCTATCTAATGGCTACAAATTCGACGACATTAAATTCATGACTTTAGATCCAATGGCAAGCAAATTCACAAAATCAACCTGTTGCTACTGCGGGGTTGGCTGCGGCGTGATTATCGAGTCCAAGCTGGATTCCGGGCACGACAAGATTATTCACGTGAAAGGTGATCCCGACCACCCTGCCAATTTTGGCAGGCTCTGCACTAAAGGCTCAACATTACATTTGAGCGTAAAGGCAGATAACCGTGCACTTTATCCTGAAATGCGCTTGACTCGTGAAGAAGCGCGCAAACGCGTTTCGTGGGATGTTTCACTGGATTATTTAACCGAAAAATTTGCGCAAACCATTGAAAAACATGGTCCAGATTCAGTCGCATTTTATATTTCTGGCCAGCTTCTTACCGAAGATTATTATGTGTTTAATAAGGTCGCCAAAGGGTTGATTGGCACAAACAATGTCGATACCAATTCAAGATTATGCATGTCTTCTGCCGTGGCCGGTTACAAGGCCACCTTGGGCGCAGATGCCCCGCCAGCCTGTTATGAAGATATTGACCACACCGATTGCTTATTTATTGCGGGCAGCAATACGGCATTTGCACATCCGATTATTTTTAGGCGGATTGAAGATGCCAAAACCAAAAATCCAAACCTGAAAATTATCGTCGTCGATCCAAGAAAAACCGATACTGCACAAATGGCTGACTTACATTTAGCCATTTTACCTGGTACCGATGTGGCCTTATTTAATGGTATGTTGCATGTGATGCTGTGGGAAGGCTTGCTGGATATGGCCTACATCAATGCGCATACCAACGGCTTTGATGCGTTGAAAGATACGGTGCGCGAATATACGCCAAAAATGGTGGCCGATATTTGTGGTATTACTGAAAATGACATCATCACCGCTGCCAAATGGTTTGGCAAAGGGCCGAGTCTGTCTATGTATTGCATGGGCCTGAATCAAAGCATCCACGGCACTGAAAAAAATGCTGCGCTGATTAATCTGCACCTTGCCACTGGGCAAATTGGCAAGCCTGGTGCTGGACCGTTCTCACTCACCGGACAACCCAATGCCATGGGTGGGCGCGAAGTCGGCGGCATGGCGAACTTGCTCTCTGCACACCGGGACTTAAATAACCCGGAACATCGCGCAGAAATCGCCAAACTTTGGGGCGTGGCCGATGTGCCGGAAATCCCAGGCAAAACTGCAATTGAAATGTTTGACGCGGTCAAACAAGGTGACATTAAAGCTATCTGGATTGCCTGTACAAACCCTGCGCACTCTATGCCAGATTTGAATAATGTGCTGGAATCTTTAAACACTGCCGAATTAGTCGTGGTGCAAGATGCCTATAACAATACCGACACTTGCGCCTATGCCGATGTACTCCTACCCGCAAGCACGTGGGGCGAAAAAGAAGGCACAGTCACTAATTCTGAACGCCGCATAACACGCGTGAACCCTGCAATCGCAGCGCCCGCGGAGGCTCGCCACGATTGGGCAATCATGGTGGACTTTGCGCAGCGTTTAGAGAAGCGCTTAGCTAAAAATACTCAGTTATTTCCATATAACACGACAGAAGATATTTTTAACGAACACCGCGAAACCACGCGTGGCCGAGACTTGGATATTTCCGGTTTGAGCTACGCACTGCTCAACGAAAAAGGCCCGCAACAATGGCCTTTTAAACAAGGCGAATCAATAGGTTTAACACGTTTATATGCTGATGGCGTGTTTCAAAAGCCTGATGGCAAAGCACAATTTATCAACGCCGTGTATAAAGGCACTGCTGACAAAACAGATGCGCGCCATCCACTGCATTTGCTCACGGGGCGTTTACGCGATCAATGGCATGGCATGAGCCGCACCGGCAATGTAGCGCAGTTATTCAACCATGCAGAAGAGCCTGTCATCCACATGAGCAGCGATGATATGGCGCGCCGCAGCATTAAAAACGGGGACATTGTGAAAGTGCAAAACAAGCGTGGCAGCCTGGTATTACCCGTGCAAATGAGCGACGAAGTGAAGCCTGCACAAACCTTTATTGCCATGCACTGGGGTAGCCAATTTATGCATGGTCTAGGTGTTAACGCATTGATGCCGCCTAATTTTGATAAAACTTCAAAGCAGCCTGAGCTAAAGCACACTGCGATTAAACTTGAAAAACTTGATTTGCCCTGGCGCATGACGATAATGCGCAGCTGTCAGGATTTAACCTTACTGACTAAAGTACGTGAGTTAATGAAGCAATTTACTTATGCAAGTTGCGGATTATTTGGACGTGAAACCGAATCTAACAAAGCGGGCCTATTGATTCTACGTGCGGCACACGAAACCGCACCTGAGCTTGAGCTAATTAATAAAATTGATGCGATTTTAGGCATGACAGATGATTCACCCTGCCTGAATTACAACGATGCCAAGCGCGGCATTAGCAAGCGCCTTTTAGTTGAAAATCATGATGGTAAAGCTGAAGTCACAGGTGTGCGATTGATGGGTGAAACACTGGCAACAGATTGGCTAAAAGAAGTCATGACCGCTGGAAAATTTAGCGATGAAGCCCACTACAAAGCTTTCAGCCGCTGGGCGTTAGCGCCAATATCTGCGGCACCTTCAGGCCAAACTGGGCGAGGCAAAATTGTGTGTAACTGTTTAGATATTTCGCAAAACGAAATCGTTGAAAACATTCAATTAGGTGCCGATTTAATCACTCTGCAAAACAAACTTAAATGTGGCACCGAGTGTGGATCGTGTATGCCAGAACTCAAACGTTTAGTACACACACATTTAAAAGTCAGCGCATAACATCAGTAAAAAGGGAGTTCATTCGTCCTCTGGCTGAATATCCTGGCCACCAGCCTGTTTTTTGAGTGCCCGATACAGCACAAACCCGCCGATCAGCAACAGTAAAAATGGCCCAAACCACAGCAAAACTGTATTGCTATTGACGGGTGGACGATAGCGCACAAAATCGCCATAACGCGCAACTAAGTAGTCAACAATTTCTTGATCACTTTTACCAGCGCGCATTTGTACGCGAATTTCTTTGCGCAAATCCTCAGCCAAGGGCGCATCAGAATCTGCCAGTGTAGAATTTTGACATACCAGGCAGCGCAACTCATGCGACATGGCTTTCAAACGCGCTTCCAGCGCAGGGTCATCCGCGAGTGGCTTGGCCTGGCCAGCATATGCAGCAGTAAAAGTTTGTGTCAAAAGAAAAATTAGAACTATTAGTTTTTTCATTTGTTCGTCCTTAAATACCCAATTCTTTAAGCAACGGCACGATTTTTGTCAGCAACACTTCTGGCGTGAGTGGGCCAATATGTTTGTAACGAATGATGCCCGCTTTATCAATTAAGTAGGTTTCGGGCACACCGTACACGCCATAGTCGATGCCTATTTTGCCATCGGGGTCGGTAATGACTTTGTTGTACGGGTTGCCCATAGCAATGAGTACCTGCTGTGAATCTGCATCGACATCTTTATAAGCCAAACCATGCATCACGATACGCTTGGTTTGCGCCATTTCCATCAGCAGCGGATGCTCTTCCCGACAGGCGACGCACCAAGATGCCCATACATTCAGCAGCCAGACTTGGCCTTTCATATCGGCACTGTCAAAACGCTTACCAGCTTCACCCAATATGGGTGCAGTAAATGCAGGCGCTGGCTTGCCTACCAAGGGCGACGGCACTTCGCGCGGATTTAAAAATAAACCTTTGGTCAAAAATCCCACTGCCACTAAAAATAAGGCGAGCGGGATTAAAAATTTTAGCGTCCTGTTCATAGTGAGAATTAAAAGGCTTCTTCAGCCTTAGCGGCCATGTTCTTATTGGCAATGCGGTAACGCTTATCCAGCAAGGCCAGCAGCCCACCCAGAGCCATTATGATGCAACCTGCCCATATCCATTGTACAAACGGTTTAATATAGATACGCACACTCCACGCACCTTTTTCTAGTGGCTCTCCAAGCGACACGTAGAGATCTTTAAATACGCCTGGTTCAATATCTGCCTCGGTCATGGTGACGCCTTGCACTGGGTAGAAACGCTTTTCGGGATATAGCAGTGCAATTTGTTTGCCATCCTCGCTCACAATGAATCTACCTTGTGAGGAGGTATAGTTGGGGCCTTGAATCTTTTGTGCACCTTTAAAGGTAAAAGCCAAATCACCAATTTTTGCCACATCGTTCACTTCCATGCGCAAGTCTTGTTCACTCTCGTAACCTTTAACCAGAGTCACCCCTAACACAAATACACCAATGCCTAAATGTGCCAGCAACATGCCATAAAAAGCTAAAGGTATGGCTTTGAAGTTATCAACCAAACTGCTGCCTGCGATTTGTTTGGTTTTGATTCTATTTTGCAGCAATATGAGCGTAGTGCTAACAATCCAAATGCCTATAAATACACCCACTGCAACCATCAGTGAAATTTTTCCCAACACGGAGGGTACCAATAGTGCAGAGACCACGCTGATGACTGCTGCCAATTTTAGCCGAGTGCCTATTTCTGGAATGCTGGCTTTTTTCCACTTCGCCAGTGGCCCCAAGCCCATCAAGAATAAACCCGGCGCCATAATGGCGACAAATACCGCATCAAAATAAGGCGGGCCGACAGATATTTTGCCGCCACCCAGTGCGTCAATTAATAATGGATACATGGTGCCCAACAGCACTGAGCCAGCTGCCACAGCCAGCACCACGTTGTTCGCCAGCAGGAATGATTCACGTGACACCACGTCAAACTTTTCGCCTAAGCCGACATTGGGTGCACGCAAGGCAAACAGTAGCAAGGCGCCACCAATCACAATTACCAGGTACAGCAAAATGAATAGGCCGCGACTTGGGTCGGTAGCGAAGGCATGCACCGATGTCAGTACACCTGAGCGCACTAAAAATGTACCCAGCAAGCTTAATGAGAATGCACAGATTGATAACAATACTGTCCACACTTTAAACGCACCACGTTTTTCAGTAACAGCGAGCGAGTGTATCAGCGCCGTGCCCACCAACCACGGCATAAACGAGGCATTTTCAACTGCATCCCAAAACCACCAACCGCCCCAGCCTAATTCGTAATAGGCCCACTTGCTGCCAAAAGCAATACCTAGAGTCAGAAACATCCATGCCACTGTTGTCCATGGCCGCGTCCAACGCGCCCAGGCGTTATCTAGGCGGCCATCTAACAATGCCGCAATAGCAAAGGCAAAGGCGACAGAGAAACCAACATAACCCATATACAACACGGGCGGATGAAACACCATGCCCGGATCTTGCAGCAGCGGGTTTAAATCACGCCCATCTAGGGCAGCGGGAATGAGCCTATCGAATGGATTAGACGTGAATAGAATAAATGCTAAAAAGCCAACACTGACTAAGCCCATCACAGCAATTAGCCTGATTTTAAAAGTAGCAGGTAGATTGTTTGCAAACAAGGTGACGGCAATGGTCCAAATCGACAAAATGGCCACCCATAACAGCATAGAGCCCTCATGTCCGCCCCACACAGCGGCTAGACGATACATGGTAGGCAAATGCGAGTTAGAGGTAGAAGCCACATACAGCACTGAGAAGTCGTTGACGTAAAACGAATACATTAAAACAGCAAATGAAATTAGAATAAGCAGCGACTGTGCACGTGCAGTAGGTACTGCTAAATTCATCAATGTCGTTTTATTTTTCCATACACCCGCTAAAGGTAGCGTGCCTTGAATGATGGCAAAAATGAAGGCGAGGATAAGCGATAACTCGCCGATAGCTGGAATCATTTAGTCACCGCTTTCGCTGCATCTTTGGTTTTTTGTAGTTTGGCAGCCTCAAGCGCAGCTGCGGCTTCCGGCGGCATGTAATTTTCATCATGCTTAGCTAACACTTGATCAGCCATAAACAGGCCGTCTTTATTCAAGCTACCTTCTGCCACGACACCCTTGCCTTCTTTAAATAAATCGGGAAGGATGCCTTTGTATTGCACCTGCATGGTTCTTGCCGTGTCAGTTACTTTAAACTCTACACGCAGTCCGTCTGGTAAGCGCTTTAAGCTACCTTCCTCTACCATGCCGCCAATCCTGAAATTGCCTGTTTTTGGCGCCTCACCGCTGGCCACCTGCGTAGGTGAAAAAAAGAATACCAAATTGCTTTTGAATGATTTGGTAAACAGCACCACGGCTATAACCAACAACAATAGCCCCAATGCGATTAACGCAAATCTTTTGTGACGTGCTTTCATACTTTAATTATGCCTTCTTAAATAATACTTTAATTAAATTGCTGCAGCCTATGAGATATCTTGGCGGCGCTTGTTAAGTAGCCAGACTTCAATCGCCATCGCTAAAAATGTAATGCCAAAAGATCCCCACACATAGAAGCCATAGCCACCCATGGCTAAAAATTCACTGACGCTGTTCCAATGCATATCGTTATTCCTTACCTAAACTTTTCCCAAACTTTAACTATTCTTGCCTAAACTGCAGTGTTTTGTTTTCGCGCTCTGTAATCTCGTTGCGTACCCGCATTAAAATCACAGCAATGCTGTACAACCAGAACCCAATCGCCATCACCAGCATGCCTTGCAGCATAATGGCCGCCATCGCGGGGGCTTTGGTCAGACTGACTGACGAGCCTTGATGCAGCGTATTCCACCATTCAACTGAAAAGTAAATAATTGGCACATTGATCGCCCCAACAATAGCCAGCACTGCACTCGCTTTGTCGGCACGATTTTTGTCATCAATGGCTGCCTGCAGTGAAAAATAGCCAATATATAAAAATAACAAAATCAGTTCAGAAGTTAAGCGCGCATCCCACACCCACCATGCCCCCCACATCGGTTTGCCCCAAAGCGAGCCTGTCACCAACGCCAAAAAAGTAAACATCGCACCCGTAGGTGCAATGGCTGTGGCCATCATGTATGACAGTTTGGCGTTAAACACTAAGCCCATGCCGGCATAAAGTGCCATGAGTAGATACAGAAACATGGAGAACCAGGCAGCAGGTACATGCACAAAAATAATACGGTAGCCTTCACCTTGTTGGAAGTCTGTTGGTGCAACTAACAAACCTATGTACAAGCCATAGGCTATAAGAATGGCCGCCCCTGCTGCGCACCAAGGAATAATTTTTCCCGCTAGCGGGTAAAACGTTTTGGGTGACGCATATTTATACCAATTAATGCTCATGTCTTAATTGCTCTCGTTTTTTGCTTCCGTGTTCAATTTTTAATAGGTAAATAGTCTACTCTAACGCAATCTTGAGTGCTGCGGATGACGCCAGTGGTGCAAATACCAAAGCCATCGCCAACACCGCACCTAATAAAGAGAGAGCGCCATTTGGACTCATGCCAACAGATACCGCATTGACTGCACCTGCGCCAAATACCAAAACAGGAATGTACAAAGGCAACACCAAAATCGCGATGAGCACACCCGTGCCACGTATACCCAGTGTAAGTGCAGCCCCTATACTGCCTATCAAGCTTAACGCCAGCGTGCCCAACAGCAGTGAAAGCGCTAATACCTGTAATTGATCGCCAGTTAAATTAAATTGCAAGCCAATCAGCGGCGCCACAAACACCAAGGGCAAGCCTGACAATAGCCAATGCGCCAGTATTTTCATTAGCACAATGAGTACGGCTGGCTGATTCGACAATAGGATTTGCTCTAAAGTGCCATCAGCATGGTCGCTCGCAAACATACGCGGCAGTGACAGCATGCAAGATAGCAATGCCGTTACCCACAGTACGCTGGGCGCCATCGCATTCAACAATTTAGGATCAGATCCTGAGCCCAGGGGGAACAAACTGGCGGCAATAATAAAAAAGAAAAACACCGCAGTGACATCCGATTGACGGCGCAAAGCGACTTTAATATCACGCACTAAAATATGATACAGCACAGAAAGCGTACCGATTTGCTTGCTAGCTGGTAATAATGCTTCAGCCATTAAGCATCCAGCTTTATTTGCATAAAATGTGGCACGTTTAAAGTAAAGTCTTGGTGCGAAGTCATGGCGACTATGCCACCCGCATTGGCAAAGCTCTCAATTTTTTGCTTCAACATGGCTGTCGCAGCCACATCCAAAGCTGTGAATGGCTCATCCAAAATCCATAAAGATAAATTTTGTAACCATAAACGCGCCAGCAGCACACGGCGCTTTTGGCCTTGTGACAGCATGCGCGTTGGCAAATGCAAGGCTTTTGCCAGCCCTAATGCTGTTAATACTTCCACTACTTCCTGCTTTTCAACTTTTAATCCCAACAGTGCTAGCGAAAACTGCAAATTCTCGATTGCGGTTAAATCTTCTTTAATACCGGGCAAATGGCCGATATACAATATATTTTTACTGTACTCTTCTGCCATGCCTTTAATATCTTCACCGCACCAACTAACGCCACCTGCATAAGGGTGCGTCAACCCGCACAGTGTGCGCAGCAAGGTAGTTTTGCCTGCGCCATTCTCGCCTTGCAAATAGAGCACGGCACCATTGTTAAGCGAAAAATCCAGC
>JAKFEP010000163.1:0-2747 GCA_036675645.1 Methylotenera sp.
ATTCACTTTTAAGCCTAGGATCACATTTTCAGTTTTAACATTGGCCAGTTTAAGCCAACCAATTTTGGCTTCGCCTGTCGCATTCAACTTTTTTAGCGCACTCAAATCAATGGGGGCGTCTGCTCTGCTTTTTGTTTTAGGATCACCTTTGGCAATGTAGCGGTCGGCGTCTAGTTTGTCGATTTTAATGTCAAAATTGTAGGCAGGGTTACTGAACTGGCTGATGCCTAAATTGGCGTTAACCTGGCTATCATCCACTTTTGCGGATAGTGGGTTAAGTTGCAGTTTTTGGCCATCTGCTTTCAGGTTGATATTGATGTTGCTGGCTTTCGTTTTACCATATGTTAGGCTGCCAATACGAATACTGCCATCTGCATTTAAGGCTTTTAATGCGCTTAAATCAAGCGGTTTATCGCTGGTAGAGGTAGGCGTGGCTGTAGTTTTAGCAGGCGCTGCCGCGATATAGTGATCTACATTCACTTTGTCTATATCGATGTCAAAGGTGTAAAGCGGTTTAGCAAAATTACTAATGCCAAGGTTGCCTTTAATCTGGCTATCATCAACTTTCACATTCAGCCCACTAAGCAGCAACTTCTCGCCATCCGCTTTAATGCCAACGTTTAATCCAGAAACGCGGTATTTTTCATACAAAATACTGCCCACATTTAGCTTGCCATCTAGCTTTCTATCTTTTAGTGCACTCAAGTCAGCAGGCTTGTCATTACTTGCTTTTTTAGCAGGTGTTGAAGATTTTGCCAGCAGTTTATTTAAATCCAATTTATCGGCAGTTAAGTTAAATTTTATGTTGGATTGTTTAAAGCCAGTGACATCGACATCGCCATTTAATTTAGTCACATTATCAATATTCAAGTTAAATTGGCTATTGGCACGCTCATTTTTAATCTCGGTGTGAGCGGCTAAATTAAATGTGCCCTTCATACCGCCATTTGGCAAACTGGGGTCTTTAATATCCAAATTTCCTGCCAATTTTGGTAGATCAAAAATCAGGTTCTCAATGTTGCCAGTAAATGGGGATGAGAATTTGCCTGAAACTGTTCGCTGGCCTTGTACCGCAGAAAGGTCACCGGTGATGCCACTGCTTTGCAGTGCCTTGGGCGAGCCTTTCATGTCGGCCAGCACCATATTGATTTTAAGCACTTCTCCAGTTTTTTCCTGGCCCAGGCTGACCGTGACTTTTTTGCTAGACACTTCATCTTTTAAAATGTTGAGCGCTGGCGCGTTTAAATCGATGCTCTGTTTTGCACCATCAAATATGCCTGAGGCAACAAATTTTAAATCATTCACCAAAAATTCCATCAATTCGGTTTTGGCATCTACATCGCCACTTACTTTGATATCCATGTCAGTGCCGCTTAACATGTCGCCAACAATATGGCTATCTAAGCCTTTCACTTTAAAGTGTTTGTTTTTCGGATCTACAAGAAAATTACCTTTTAATTTGACGTCAGCTGCGGTTTCTGGCTGATTGGCGGCTAAGCTGAAGTTGGTTTCTAAATCCACTGGCTCGGCCAGTGCAATATGGCCAGAATTTAAATTGAACTTGCTGACATCGTATTTAGCACCCGTTTTCTCGTCAGTGTATTTGGCTTCCGAGTTCGTAATAACGATACCATCTACATCAAATTTAACTAGCTCCGATTTTTCTTCCTCTTTGCTGATTAAATCGTCAAAGTTAAATGTGCCATCTTTGCGTTTCACCACGTTGGCCGTGGCGCCATCCACATAAATCGTATCGACGACCAACTGTTTTTTGAGTAACGGTAATACCGCCAGCGCCAGTTTTACATTATTGACAGAGGCAAATATGGCTTCTGATTTGTGCTCAGACAGTGATAGTTTGCCTAGATCGGCGCCAATCTTTGGCCAAAAGCTTAGTTTGATGTCACCTTCGATATTGAGCGTGCGCTCTTTTTTATCTTTCACCAGCTTGATGATGTCATCTTTATAGTCGTTCGGGTTGAATGTTGCTGCGATAACTGCCACGGCAATCAACAGCAGCAAAATAAAGCCGCCAATGCCATATAAACCAAATTTAAGAATTTTATTCATCGCGTCACCTCTTTAGCCACGCTCGCGGCCAGTGTATTTTTAGTTAACGCACATTTTAATTGCTAAATGTACTCTTAGGCTACAGTCCAATTGACTAACCCAGTATAAGCCGTCACCAATACGATCACACCGAAAACAATACGGTACCATGCAAAAATCGTAAAGTCGTGATGACTTACGTAGCGAATAAGCGCCCGCACCGCAACCATGGCGCTGATAAAGGCAAATATAAAGCCCATTGCCCACGCGCCAATATCGTCCATACTGATAAGATCCCAGTCTTTATACATGGAATAAATAGAAGCAATGCCTAATGTGGGGACAGCAAGAAAGAACGAAAATTCCGCAGCCGCTTTACGCGATAAGCCAAAAAAAAGTCCACCGATAATGGTTGAACCTGAACGCGACATGCCTGGAATCAGCGCCACCGCTTGTGCCAGCCCCAATTTTAAAGCGTCCCTTGGGCGAATGTCGTCCACGGTTTCAATGGTCACCGTGTGTTTGCGTTTTTCTGCCCATAAAATGATAAAAGCCCCCACGATAAACGCAATTGCAACTGGGACAGGTTTGAATAAAAATAATTTGATTTTACTGCCGAATGCTAAACCAAGAATCGCAAGCGGTAAAAAGGCAATTGCGATATTGATGACTAATCGATTCGCGATGGGATCGCGCCC